>JBAQUE010000053.1:0-7576 GCA_049297315.1 Rugosibacter sp. | reverse complement strand
GCAGCGGCTACGGCAGCGGGAGCCATGGGCGCGACGGCCTGCGCTGGAGCCGAAGCGGCAGCTTTTGCGTCCGTATCAAGCTGCGCGATCACCTCGCCCGACACCACAGTATCGCCGTTGTGTTTGATGATCTTGGTGATCACGCCAGCAGCAGGTGCCGGCAGTTCAAGAACCACCTTGTCGGTTTCGATATCAATCAGGTTCTGGTCACGGTTGACGGCATCGCCTTCCTGCACATGCCATGCGGCCAGAGTGGCTTCGGCGACTGACTCAGAGAGCTGCGGTACTTTGACTTCGATCAGCATGTTGTCCTCACTTAATCCTGCGAATTATTGCGATGCTTCAATGGGCTGAACGCACCTTCGATGACTGCCTTTTGCTGCGCGTTATGTTTGGCGTAATAGCCAACGGCGGGTGCAGCGGAAGCCGGCCGGCTAATCAGGAAAAGATCTACATCCACCGCAGTCTTCAAGTGGTGGCGCGACGCCAGCCAATACCAGCCACCTTGGTTGCGCGGCTCTTCCTGGCACCAGACCACTTCCTTGATTTTTGGCCATTTCGCCAGCTCGGCAGTCAGCCTTGCTTCCGGGAAGGGGTACATCTGTTCCAGGCGGATGATTGCCGTGTTGGTGATTTTCTGCTCCCGGCGATGCGCCATCAATTCGTAGTAAATCTTGCCGGAACACAAAACCACCCGCGTGACTTTTTTCGCATCCAGCTTTTCGGTTTCGCCGATGACGGTCTGGAAACTGCCTTTCGACAAGTCTTCCAGCGAAGACACCGCATCCTTGTGGCGCAGCAGCGACTTGGGCGTAATGATGACCAGCGGCTTGCGCAGCTTGCGCAGCATCTGCCGGCGCAGCAGATGGAAAATCTGCGCGGGCGTGGTCGGGATACAGACTTGCCAGTTGTTTTCAGCCGACAAACTCATGAAACGCTCAATCCGCGCGGAGGAGTGTTCCGGCCCCTGGCCCTCATAACCATGCGGCAGCATCAGGGTCAACCCCGACAAACGCCCCCATTTCGCCTCACCGGACGAAATGAACTGGTCGATCACCACCTGTGCGCCGTTGGCAAAGTCACCAAACTGGCCTTCCCAAATTACCAGTTCATTCGGCTCGGAAGTTGAGTAGCCATAATCGAACGCCATCACGCCTTCTTCCGACAGCACCGAATCGATCACGACGAAAGGCGCCTGCTTGCTGTCCAGATGCTGCAGCGGTTGATAGCTGCCACCATCCCATTTTTCACGATTCTGGTCATGCAGCACCGCATGGCGATGGAAGAAAGTGCCACGCCCAGTGTCTTCCCCCGACAGACGCACGCCAAAACCCTGCATCAACAGCGTGGCATACGCCAGGTTCTCGGCCATGCCCCAATCCAGCGGCAACTTTCCTTCGCCCATTAAGCGGCGATCATCCATGATTTTCTGCACCCGCGAATGCAAGGTAAAGTTTTCCGGGATGGTAATCAGGCCTTTGGCCAGCTTTTTCAAGTCCGCCATGGGTGCCGTCGTATCGCCTTCATCGGAATAGGGCTGCCCCACGAAGGGAGACCAATCCATCATGAATTTGCGCGCATAGTTCTGCAATACCGGGTTGTAGAGCAACTCACCCCGGTCAAGCGCCGCACGGTAATCCGCAATCACCTGCTCTGGCTCGTCTGCCGTACATATCCCTTGCGCCACCAGTTTGTCAGCATATAGCTGCCGCGTGCCCGGATGCTGGTTGATCTTTTTGTACATCAACGGCTGCGTCACCATCGGCTCATCTTGTTCATTGTGGCCGAGCTTGCGGAAGCACACCAGGTCAATCACCACATCGCGCTTGAACTCATGGCGGTATTCCATCGCCAGCTTGGTGACAAACGCCACCGCCTCGGGATCATCGCCATTGACATGAAAGATCGGCGCTTCGATCATCTTGAAAATATCAGTGCAATACAGTGAAGATCGATAATCGCGGATGTCGGACGTGGTAAATCCGATCTGGTTATTGACGACAATATGCACCGTACCGCCCGTGCCATAACCACGCGTTGCGGAAAAGTTGAGCATTTCCTGATTAACACCCTGACCCGCGACGGCAGCATCGCCATGGATGATGACGGCCATTGCCTGAGCGCCCGTATGGTCGCCACGCCGCCGCTGGCGCGCATAAACAGAACCCTCAACTACCGGATTGACGATTTCGAGATGCGATGGATTAAAAGCCAGATTGAGGTGCACCGGGCCGCCAGGTGTCGCCAGGTCGGACGAAAACCCCATATGATATTTGACATCGCCTGCTGACAGATCAGCCGCCTTCTTGCCTTCGAATTCATCAAACAGCATTTTCGGGGCCTTGCCCAGCGTATTGACCAGGACGTTGAGACGGCCGCGATGCGCCATGCCTATCACGATTTCCTGTACGCCCAGACTACCCGCGACGTAGATCAATTGGTCCATCGCCAAAATGGTTGACTCGCCACCTTCAAGCGAGAAACGCTTCTGGCCGACATACCGTGTATGCAGGTAGCGCTCCAGGGTTTCCGCCGCCGTGATGCGTTCCAGAAAACGTTTCTTTTCCGTGGCCGTATAAGAAGGCGTAGCGCGCACCGGTTCCAATTTGGCTTGCAACCAGCGCTTTTGCTGGATATCGGCGATATACATGTACTCCGAGCCGATGGTGCCGCAATAGGTCTCGCGCAAGGCCTCGAGAATTTCCCGCAGTGTGGCCATCTCCGGCAAGGCGGCAAATGACCCTGTCTGGAAACTCTGCCCCAGATCGGCTTCGGTAAAACCGTAATGCGATGGCTCGAGTTCGGCAATCACCGGGCGCTCGCTGCGCTTGAGCGGGTCAATCTGCGCCCAGCGGTTGCCCAGGAAGCGATAGGCATTGATCATCTGCAACACCTTGACCTGCTTGCCATTTGGCGCAGCCGTATGCACGGGCGCTTGCAAGCTGCCCTCTTTGGCGCGCTGGGCAAACGATGCAATGACCGGATAGTGGGCCACATCCGGCCCGGTATAGTTGCCCGCGCCAGGCAGGATCGACAGCTTGTCGAAATAATCCCGCCAGGCGGGCTCGACCGAGGCAGGGTTGGCGAGATAAGCGTCGTACAGCTCTTCGATATAAGGCGTATTCGAGCCAAACAGATAAGAGTTATTCAGCATCTGCTTCATCATGGCAGCACCTGTTTTGTTGGGTAAATCAAAGGAAAGCCGCGCCTGTTTTAACGTTTGGTCAGCGGCACCACGTCACGGCGAGCAGCGCCGGTATACAGCTGGCGCGGCCGGCCGATCTTGTACTCCGGATCAGTAATCATTTCTTCCCACTGGGTGATCCAGCCCACGGTACGGGCCAGCGCAAAAATGCAGGTGAACATGGAGGTCGGGATGCCCAGTGCCTTTTGCACGATGCCGGAATAGAAATCAACGTTCGGATAAAGCTTCTTCTCGATGAAGTATTCATCTTCCAGCGCAATTTTTTCCAGCTCTTTGGCCAGCTTGAACAGGCGGTCGTTTTCCAGCCCCAGTTCGCTCAGCACGTCGGCGCATACTTTGGCCATCAGCTTCGCCCGCGGGTCAAAGTTCTTGTACACGCGATGGCCAAAGCCCATCAGCTTGAAGCCGTCATTTTTGTCCTTGGCGCGCTTGATGTACTCGCCGACACGCGAAACATCGCCGATTTCTTCCAGCATCTGCAAGCAGGCTTCGTTGGCGCCGCCATGTGCAGGCCCCCAGAGGCAGGCAATACCGGCGGAAATACAGGCAAACGGATTCGCGCCGGATGAACCAGCAAGGCGCACGGTCGAGGTGGAGGCATTTTGCTCGTGGTCCGCATGCAGGGTGAAAATCACGTCCAAGGCATGCACCAGCACGGGATTCGGCTTGTATTCCTCGGTCGGCGTGCCAAACATCATGTGCATGAAGTTGGCCGTGTAACCCAAATCATTCCGCGGATACATGAAGGGCTGGCCAATGCTGTATTTATACGTCATGGCGACGATGGTCGGTATCTTGGCGATCAACCGGTTGAACGAAATGCTGCGGTGCTCGGCATCGCCAAAATCATGCGCCTCGTGATAGAAGGCGGATAGCGCACCCACCACGCCGATCATGACTGCCATCGGATGGGCGTCACGGCGGAACCCCTGATAGAAGCGCACCAGTTGCTCATGCACCATCGTGTGGTTTTTGACCGTATTTTCAAACCTGGTTTTTTGCTCGGCATTGGGCAACTCGCCATTGCGCAGCAGGTAAGCCACCTCAAGAAAGTCGCACTGCCCGGCCAGTTGCTCGATGGGATAGCCACGGTACAGCAGATCGCCTTTGTCACCGTCGATATAAGTGATTTTCGACTGGCAGCTTGCGGTGGAGAGAAAGCCCGGATCATAGGTAAACAATCCCGTCTTTCCGCCCAGCGAACGAATATCAATGACATCATTGCCATGCGTCCCCGACATCACGGGAAACTCGACCGCCTTGCCATCCACGGAAAAAGCCGCAGTGCGATTATTGCTCATGCTCATATCCCCTTTACTCAGCAATTGAAATACCGATAGCCATCTTAAATAAAACCTGCCGTCAACCTTTCATCAACCGATCAACCATGCCCGCCACTTGCGCATCATCCGTAGCCGTTTTGCCGCTTACCAGCGCCCACAGGTCATGGTCTTCCAATTCCAGCAACCGGGTCAGCACGGCTTCATCCTGCTCATCAATAACATCACCCTGGTGCTGCCAAAAGCGTTGGAATACCAAGTCCAGTTCCAGCAATGCGCGGCGGCAGTGCCAGCGCAGACGGCCTAAACGCGCATTGCGCTCTGCATCCGTCATCGCTTACACAGCACGTTGCACCATCATTTCCTTGATCTTGCCAATCGCCTTGGTCGGGTTCAAACCCTTGGGACAGACATCAACGCAATTCATGATGGTATGGCAACGAAATAACCGGTAAGGATCTTCGAGATTATCCAGGCGCTCGCTGGTTGCCTGGTCACGCGTATCGGCGATGAAGCGGTACGCGGCAAGCAGGCCGGCCGGGCCGACAAACTTGTCCGGGTTCCACCAGAACGACGGGCAGGCCGTCGTGCAACAGGCGCACAGGATGCATTCATACAGGCCATTCAACTCTTCGCGCTCTTCCGGCGACTGCAAACGTTCACGCTCAGGTGGCGGATCGTTATTCACCAGATAGGGCTTGATTGAATGATATTGCTTGAAGAACTGGGTCATGTCCACGATCAGGTCGCGGATGACCGGCAAACCCGGCAACGGACGCAGCAGGATCGGTTTGCCTTCTGGGAAAGAGGCCATGTCCGTCAGACAGGCCAAGCCATTTTTTCCATTGATGTTCATGGCATCCGAACCACAGACGCCCTCGCGGCAGGAGCGGCGGAACGCCAGCGAGTCATCCTTGGCCTTCAGCTTGACCATCGCATCCAGCAGCTTGTGGTCAGTCGACTCAAGCTCAACTGAAATATCCTGCATGTAGGGCTTGGCATCCTTGTCCGGATCGTACCGGTATATCTTGAACTGTACCGTGCGGGTGTGATGAGTAGCTGTCATCGTTGTGGCCTCTGTTTAATAGCTGCGCTTCTTCAATTCGATGGTATCAACGCTGAGTGGCTGCATGTGTACCGGCTTGTATTCAATGCGGTTACCCTCACGATGCCAGATGGTGTGCTTGAGCCAGTTCTTGTCATCCCGGCCATCGGGCGTTTCTGGCGTGTCGATGGCGTCATCGCGCACGTGGGCCCCGCGCGATTCCTTGCGCGCCTCGGCTGAAACCATGGTGGCCTTGGCCACTTCGACCAGGTTGTCCAGTTCCAGCGCCTCGATCCGCGCCGTATTGAATACTTTCGATTTATCCTGAATTTCGGTGCGCGCAACATCTTCCGCGACGCGCATGATCTCGGTGACACCTTCCTTCAGCAAATCCTTGAAGCGGAAAACCCCGGCATGCTTCTGCATCGTGCGCTGCATGGCCAGGCGGGTTTCATGCACATTGGCGCCGCCTTTTTGGTTGTTCAAGCGGTCAAGGCGGGCCAGTGACTTGTCAATGGCTTCCGTCGGCAAGGGTTTGTGCTCGCCCTTGTTCTTGAGGATATCCGCCACAGCGGTTTCACCCGCCGACTTGCCGAATACCAGCAGGTCGAGCAGCGAGTTGGTGCCCAGGCGGTTGGCGCCATGGACTGAAGCGCAGGCGCACTCGCCGGCAGCATAAAACCCGGGGACTGGCGTATTCGGATTACCATCTTGTGGCACCACGACCTGCCCAAGATAATTGGTCGGGATGCCGCCCATCTGATAATGACAAGTGGGTACGACTGGAATCGGCTGTTTCAGGCAATCGACACCGGCGAACTGCAGGGCGATCTCATGAATGCCCGGCAGGCGCTTCATGATGGTCTCTGGCGGCAGGTGGGTAATGTCAAGCAGCACATGGTCTTTTCGCGGGCCGCAACCACGGCCTTCATTGATTTCGGTCACCATGGCGCGCGAAACCACATCGCGCGAAGCGAGGTCCTTGGCATTCGGCGCATAGCGCTCCATGAAGCGCTCACCATCCGCATTGCGCAGGATACCGCCTTCGCCGCGCACGCCTTCGGTAATCAGCACCCCTGCACCGGCCACCCCGGTCGGATGGAACTGCCAGAACTCCATGTCTTCCAGCGGTATGCCGGCACGCGCCGCCATACCCAGTCCATCGCCCGTATTGATGAAGGCATTGGTTGATGAATAATAAATACGTCCCGAGCCACCTGTCGCGAAAATGGTGGCCTTGGCCTGGAAAACCACTACTTCACCGGTTTCCATGTCCATCGCGATGACCCCCAACACTTCACCGGCGGCATCGCGGATCAGGTCAAGCGCCTGCCATTCGACAAAAAACTGCGTATTGACCTTGATGTTGCGCTGGTACATCGCATGCAGCATGGCATGGCCAGTGCGGTCTGCGGCTGCGCACGAACGGCGCACCGGCTTCTCGCCGAAATTCGACATGTGGCCGCCAAACGGCCGCTGGTAAATCTTGCCGTTATCCACGCGGTCGAACGGCATGCCGTAATGCTCCAGCTCCACCACGACCTGGTTGGCCTGGCGGCACATGAACTCAATCGCATCCTGGTCGCCCAGCCAGTCCGAACCCTTGACGGTGTCATACATGTGCCAATGCCAGTGGTCTTCTTCCGAATTGCCCAAAGAGGCGGCGACGCCACCCTGAGCGGCCACGGTGTGTGACCGTGTCGGGAACACCTTGGTCAGAACAGCGGTTTTCAAACCCGCTTCCGAGAGCTGGATGGCGGCACGCAAACCAGCGCCACCGGCGCCGACCACCACAGCATCAAATTTGCGAACGGTATAACTCACTGTTACAGCCTCCAGATAATCTGAATTGCCCAACCGGCATAACCGGTCAGCGCGAGCAGCGTCAGCACATGCAGCAGCAGCCTGACCCCGGTAGGTTTGACATAGTCCATCCAGATATCACGCACACCGACCCAGGCGTGATAGCCAAGGCTGGCGATGAAAAGAAAAGTGACAAACCGGATAAGCCCATGGCCCATGAAACCACGCCATGCTTCCTGTGAC
>JBAQUE010000052.1:0-1591 GCA_049297315.1 Rugosibacter sp. | reverse complement strand
GCATTTGCCACCGGGCGCCCTCGTTACCGATGGCGGCAGCACAAAAATGGATGTAGTCACCGCAGCGCGCGAGGCGTTTGGCGAAAAAATCGCCCAGTTTGTGCCCGGGCATCCGATTGCGGGCGCGGAAAAAAGCGGCGTCGCCGCTGCTGAGGCTGATCTTTTTCGTGACAAGCGCGTCGTGCTGACGCCGCTGGCGGAAAATTCGGCTGCACAGGTCGCGTTGGTGCGGCGTGCCTGGGAAACTTGCGGTGCGCAGGTTTCGCGGCTGGATGCCGCAGCCCATGACCAGATATTTGCCGCGGTCAGCCATCTGCCGCATTTGCTGGCCTTTGCGCTGGTGCATGAATTCGCCGAACGCGAGGATGCCGATCAGCTGTTTGGTTTTGCCGCCGGCGGCTTTCGAGATTTCACGCGCATCGCCAGCAGCCATCCGGAAATGTGGCGCGACATCTGTCTGGCCAATCGCCATGCCCTGCTCGGTGAACTCGATGCCTACATGGCCGAATTGATGCATACCCGCGTGCTGCTGGCTGGCGGTGACGCGGATGGTCTGCAAGCGATGTTCACGATGGCTCGCCAGCGACGCGACGTGTGGCTGGATACCCTCGCGCCATTGCCCGGAGAATGATGCAAACCCTGACATTACCGCCGCTGACTTCGGCTGCCGGTTGCGTGCGGCTACCCGGCTCGAAGAGCATTTCCAACCGCATGCTGTTGCTGGCGGCATTGGCTGAAGGCACGACCGAGATTCGTGATGTGCTGGTGGCCGATGACACGCAGGTGATGCTGGCCGCGCTCGAAAAACTCGGCGTTGGCAAGACGGCGATCAATCCTGTGTCATGGCGTATCGAAGGTTGTGGCGGCGCGTTCCGGATCAAGGATGCCGAGCTATTTATGGGCAATGCCGGTACCGCGATCCGTCCGCTGACGGCGGCGCTGGCCTTGTCTGGCGGACACTATCGTTTGCGTGGTGTGCCGCGCATGCATGAGCGGCCGATAGGCGATCTGGTCGATGGCTTGCGGCAGGTCGGCGCGGATGTGCGTTATGCCGGGCAGGAGGGTTTCCCGCCGCTGGAAATTTTTCCTTCCGCGATCCATCTGGCTGGCCCGATACGCCTGCGTGGCGATGTGTCTTCGCAATTTCTCAGCGCGCTGCTGATGGCCTTGCCATTGACCGGCGAAGAGGCCGTCGTTGAAATGACCACCGAGCTGATTTCCCAACCCTATGTCGAGATCACGCTGAACCTGATGGCGCGCTTTGGCGTCGAGGTGCGGCATGAAGGTTGGCGGCGTTTCACCATTCCGGCGGGGCGGCGCTATCGCAGTCCCGGCGTGCTGCATGTGGAGGGTGATGCGTCGGCGGCGTCGTATTTTCTTGCCGCCGGTTTGCTGGGCGGCGGGCCGGTGCGCGTGGAAGGCGTCGGCAAAAACAGCATCCAGGGCGATGTGCGGTTTGCCGCTGCGCTGGAAAAACTGGGCGCGCGCATCACCTGGGGCGAAAATTTTATCGAGGCCAGCGCGGCCGGAGAAATCAAGGCCTTCGACCTCGACCTGAACCACATTCCCGATGCCGCGATGACCCTGGCTG
>JBAQUE010000051.1:0-23743 GCA_049297315.1 Rugosibacter sp. | reverse complement strand
AGGTGCTGCAGAGCAAGCGAAGAAAACCGCGAAGGTTGCGACTGGCGCCTCCGGAAGCTAAACCTAACAACAATATAAACAGGAAGGAAGAAATATGAAGTTGGCTTTGAGTATTTCTGTTGCACTGGTTTGCTTATCCGGCATGGTTAATGCCATGGCCAATGAGAAACTCTTTGTGGAAAAAGCGAAAAAAAACCACTGTTATGAGTGCCATCGTAACGGGGAGCGCTTTATTGGCCCAAGTTTTCTGGAAATCCGTGAGCGCTACAATGGCCAGGAGAAAAATCCGCAGTTTGTCGATTATCTGGCAAACAAGATTATCAATGGCGGGGGTGGTGCATGGGGTCCCACACCCATGAATTCAAACCCGCAGGTATCCAAGGCCGAGGCGAAAGCAATCGTCAAGCTGATTTTTAAATTAGAAAAGCAGTAAGTCAAATCTGCTGCGAAAAAAGCCCTCGGCTAAGCCGAGGGCTTTTTCCTGTCCACAGGCTTTGTATTACCGATGCTTCCATGGGCATGGCCTGATGCAGGCTGAGCAAGCGCGAATGTGCCAAAGGATAGCTTCTGCATTTGCTGTAAGTGCCGCTGGAAGCTATAATTCGCCGGTTTGCCGAACACCATGTGAAACAATGCGGTGTCCGGTTCCGTCTATCGTTTGACTTGATCCAGGAGTTCTACTGTGCCTCAATTTCCGCCCGCCCTTCTTGCTTTGGCCGACGGAACGATATTCAGGGGCAAGGCGATAGGTGCGAGTGGCCAGAGCGTCGGTGAAGTGGTCTTTAACACCGCACTTAGCGGCTATCAGGAAATCCTGACCGACCCTTCTTATACGCGCCAGATCGTCACGCTGACTTATCCCCACATTGGCAGCTATGGTGTCAATCACGAAGACTGCGAGTCGAGCCGCGTTTATGCGGCGGGTTTGGTGATCCGTGATTTGCCTCTGCTGGCTTCAAATTTCCGCAGCACACAAACGCTGGATGCGTATCTGCGTACCGAAAATGTGCTGGGCATCGCCGATATCGATACGCGCAAGCTCACCCGCCTGTTGCGTGAAAAAGGTGCGCAGGCCGGTTGCCTGATGGCCGGTGATGCATTGAGTGAAGATGATGCCATTGCCCAGGCGCGGGGTTTTGCAGGTTTGGCAGGCATGGATCTGGCGAAGGTGGTCAGCACGCCGGCGTCTTATGCATGGAGTGAAGGCGAGTGGTCGCTGGGCGCAGGGTTCAAGCTGCAAGCTGCGCCGCGGTTTCATGTTGTGGCCTATGACTTTGGCGTGAAGCGCAACATCCTGCGCATGCTGGCCGCGCGCGGGTGCCGCCTCACCGTCGTGCCAGCGCAGACTTCCGCTGCGGATGTGCTGGCGCTGAAGCCCGATGGCGTGTTCCTGTCCAATGGCCCGGGTGACCCCGAGCCATGTGATTACGCGGTCGCCGCGATCCACGAGTTTCTTGACCGGCGCTTGCCGGTGTTTGGCATTTGTTTGGGGCATCAGTTGATGGGCCTGGCAGCGGGCGGCAAGACCCTGAAAATGAAATTCGGCCATCATGGCGCCAACCATCCGGTCAAGGATTTGGAATCCGGTAGGGTATTGATTACCAGCCAGAACCATGGCTTTGCCGTTGATCCGGCCAGTTTGCCTGCGCAGGTCAAGGCGACGCATGTCTCGTTGTTTGACGGCAGCCTGCAAGGCATGGCGTGGATAGACCGGCCGGCATTCTGTTTTCAGGGGCATCCCGAAGCGAGTCCCGGCCCGCACGATGTGGCTTATCTTTTCGATCGATTCATCAGCCTGATGACTGACTACACCAAGGTGCAACATGCCTAAGCGCACCGACATAAAAAGCATTCTGATCATTGGCGCCGGCCCGATCATCATCGGCCAGGCCTGCGAGTTCGATTATTCCGGCGCGCAGGCGTGCAAGGCGCTGCGCGAAGAGGGTTATCGGGTCATCCTGGTCAACTCGAATCCCGCCACCATCATGACCGACCCCGGCATGGCCGACGCGATCTATATCGAGCCAATCACTTGGCGCGTGCTGGAAAACATCATCGCCAAAGAACGTCCCGATGCCCTGTTGCCAACCATGGGCGGGCAGACGGCGTTGAATTGTGCGCTGGACCTGGCCAAGCATGGCGTGCTGGAAAAGTACGGCGTCGAGATGATAGGCGCATCACGCGAAGCGATCGACAAGGCGGAAGACCGCGAGAAGTTCAAGCGGGCGATGACCAGGATTGGTCTGGGTTCGGCGCGCTCCGGCATTGCCCACAGCATCGAAGAGGCGCAGCAGGTGCAGGGTGCGCTGGGTTTCCCGATCATTATCCGGCCATCATTCACGATGGGCGGGTCCGGTGGCGGCATTGCCTATAACCAGGAAGAGTTCGTCGAAATCTGCAAGCGTGGCCTGGAGGCTTCGCCGACCAGGGAATTGCTGATTGAGCAATCCCTGCTCGGCTGGAAAGAGTACGAGATGGAAGTGGTGCGCGACTGCAAGGACAATTGCATCATCGTGTGCTCAATCGAAAATCTCGATCCGATGGGCGTGCATACCGGCGATTCGATCACCGTGGCGCCAGCGCAGACTTTGAGTGACCGCGAATACCAGATCATGCGCAATGCGAGCATCGCCGTGCTGCGCGAGATCGGCGTCGATACCGGTGGCTCGAATGTGCAGTTTGCGGTGAATCCGCAGGACGGCAGCATGGTGGTGATCGAAATGAATCCGCGCGTGTCGCGTTCTTCCGCCTTGGCCTCGAAGGCGACGGGTTTCCCCATTGCCAAGATTGCCGCCAAGCTGGCTGTGGGCTATACGCTGGACGAGTTACAGAATGACATCACGGGCGGGGCGACGCCAGCTTCATTCGAGCCTTCGATCGATTATGTGGTGACCAAGATTCCGCGTTTCGCGTTCGAGAAATTTCCGCAGGCGAATGACCGCCTGACGACGCAGATGAAATCCGTCGGCGAGGTGATGGCGATTGGCCGCACCTTCCAGGAGTCGATGCAGAAAGCGCTGCGCGGGCTGGAAGTGAGCGTCTATGGCTTTGATGAAGTCGAGGCGACGCGCGAAGAAATCAACCATGAACTGGCGAATCCCGGTCCGCAGCGCATCTGGTATGTCGGGCAGGCTTTCCGCGAAGGCTATACGCTGGATGAGGTATTCGGCCTGAGCAAGATTGATCCGTGGTTCCTCGCGCAAATTGAGGACCTGATCGCTACCGAAGGCTGGCTCGGTTCGCAGAATCTGGATGATCTTGATTTTGATGCCTTGCGCGGCCTCAAGCGCAAGGGTTTCTCCGATCGCCGCATCGGCGCAATAGTTATGCGAAGCGGTATCCAGCAGGACGGCGCTGATGAAACAACTGCGCTACAAGGCGGTCGAGCAGAAAACGCTCTCCGCGCCGTAGCGGATGGCGAGACGGCGGTACGCGAGCGCAGGCATGCGCTGGGCATCCGTCCGGTCTACAAACGTGTGGATACCTGCGCTGCCGAATTTTCCACGGCGACCGCCTACATGTATTCAACTTACGAGGATGAATGCGAGGCGCAGCCGACATCGCGGCGCAAGATCATGGTGCTGGGCGGCGGGCCGAATCGCATCGGCCAGGGCATCGAGTTCGATTACTGCTGCGTCCATGCGTCGCTGGCGATGCGCGAGGATGGTTTCGAGACCATCATGGTGAATTGCAATCCGGAAACCGTGTCGACCGACTACGACACGTCAGACCGGCTGTATTTTGAACCGCTGACGCTGGAAGACATCCTGGAAATCGTGCACGTCGAACAACCGGAGGGCGTCATTGTCCAGTTTGGCGGGCAGACGCCGCTGAAGCGGGCGCGTGAGCTGGAAGCCAACGGCGTGCCTATCATCGGCACCAGCCCGGACATGATCGATGCCGCCGAAGACCGCGAGCGCTTCCAGAAGTTGCTGCATGACCTGGGTTTGAAACAGCCGCCCAACCGCACCGCGCGCACCGAGGCAGATGCCTTGCGTCTGGCCGAAGAAATTGGCTATCCGCTGGTGGTGCGTCCTTCCTATGTACTCGGTGGGCGGGCCATGGAAATTGTCCATGAACAAAAAGATCTTGAACGCTACATGCGTGATGCGATCAAGGTGTCCAATGATTCGCCGGTATTGCTTGACCGCTTTCTGAATGACGCGACCGAAGTGGATGTCGATGCCTTGTGCGACGGCCAGCAGGTCATCATCGGCGGCATCATGGAGCACATCGAGCAGGCGGGCGTGCATTCGGGCGATTCGGCCTGTTCGCTGCCGCCGTTTTCATTGTCGCCAGAAATCCAGGATGAGCTGCGCCGGCAGACCGAAATGATGGCGCATGGCCTGCAAGTGGTTGGCCTGATGAACGTGCAGTTCGCCATCCAGGGGCGAGGCAGTGATGCCGTGGTGTATGTGCTCGAAGTTAATCCGCGCGCCTCGCGCACCGTACCCTTCGTTTCCAAGGCCACCAGCTTGCCACTGGCGAAGATTGCCGCGCGCTGCATGGCGGGGCGCAGCCTGGCTGACCAGGGCGTGACGGGTGAAATTATTCCAAAATATTTTTCGGTGAAAGAAGCTGTGTTCCCCTTCAATAAATTTCCCGGTGTGGATAGCATCCTGGGGCCGGAAATGAAAT
Source organism: Rugosibacter sp. (assembly GCA_049297315.1). Classification (GTDB taxonomy): domain Bacteria; phylum Pseudomonadota; class Gammaproteobacteria; order Burkholderiales; family Rhodocyclaceae; genus Rugosibacter. Next base: position 19,105 of record JBAQUE010000051.1, on the reverse strand, counting down.
CGACGGGCGAAGTGATGGGCGTCGGCCGCAGTTTTGGCGAAGCTTTCGTCAAGTCGCAACTGGCGGCAGGCACGCGTTTGCCCAAGGCAGGCCGGGCATTCATCAGCGTCAAGGCGGCGGACAAGATAAAGGCTGTCGATGTCGCTGCGCAATTGCATGAGCTGGGCTTTACGCTGCTGGCCACCAAAGGCACGGCGGCAACGATTGCGGCCGCAGGCGTGCCAGTGACCCTGGTGAACAAGGTGAATGAAGGCCGCCCGCATATCGTGGATATGATCAAGAATGGCGAGATGGCGCTGATTGTGAACACGGTGGAGGAAAATCGCAGCGCGATTGCCGATTCCCGCTCCATACGCACCTCATCGCTGGAGGCCAAAGTGACGCTGTTCACAACCATTGAAGGCGCGCTCGCGGCATGTGCCGGCATGCGCCATGCCGGACTGGAAACCTATTCCTTGCAGCAACTGCATGCCGAGCTTTTGTCATGAGCGGAAAATTTCCCATCACCCTGCATGGCGCCGAATTGTTGCGCGCTGAATTGCAGCGCCTGAAAACCGTTGAGCGTCCGTCGGTAATCGCAGCGATTGCCGAGGCGCGCTCGCATGGCGATTTGTCGGAGAATGCGGAATATGATGCCGCCAAGGAGCGGCAGGGTTTTATCGAGGGACGCATCCAGGAGGTTGAAGGCAAGCTGGGCAATGCGCAGATCATCGATCCGGCATCGCTGGATGTCGATGGGCGTGTGGTTTTCGGCTCAACCGTCGAACTTGAGGATATTGATAACGGCCAGACCGTGGTCTATCAAATCGTGGGTGATGATGAAGCCGACATCAAGTCGGGAAAGATTTCGTTCAACTCACCCGTGGCGCGTGCCTTGATCGGCAAGTTCAGCGGCGATGCGGTGGAAGTGAAAACACCGGGTGGTTTGCGTGAATACGAGATACTCGACGTTAAATATATTTGATGCGGCTTGATGCGATTTTTTAGCGCGCTCTACGGCATCGTCATCGCCATCTGGCTGGGCAGCCAGGTTGGCATAGGTTATATCGCCGCCCCGGTATTGTTTTCCCAACTGGCCGACCGTAGCCTGGCGGGCAATCTGGCGGGCGCCATGTTTTCAGCCGAGGCCTGGTTGGGCATGGCCTGCGCCGCTTTTTTGCTGGTTTATCTAGCGATAGCGCAGGGTGCGCGTATCATGTGTTGCAGCGTGTTCTGGCTGGTGCTGTTGATGCTGGCCGCGACACTGCTCAGCCACTTTGGCATTCAACCGCTGATGGCGCAATTGAAACTCGAGGCGCTGCCCCAGCCGGTGATGGAAAGTGCGCTGAGCGGCCGCTTTGCCCTGTGGCATGGCGTGTCGAGCGGGCTGTACTTGTTGCAGTCGCTGCTCGGCGTTGCGCTGGTGGTCTTGCAGGGCCGTGGCAAAAAGCTTTAATGTGAAAGACTTGGGCAAGTGCGCTGTGTAATAACCGAGCGAAGCGAGCCATATAGAAGCCTCCCCGTGAGGGGGCGAGGCGGGAATGCGCGACGCATGCGTCGCGCCGCCGCAGCCGGATGGCTGTGCAAAGCCAGCCGTGGGCCGCGTAGCGGATGGGTGGGGCGGGTCACTATTCCGCCTTTTGCGTGTTTCATCATCAATGGGTGATTCCTGACCATGAGCGTTAGGCTGGACGCCGTCTGCGCGTTTCGGTACGCGCCGCTGCCTGCTTTTTGGTGCCCGGTCGCCGTGTCGCCAGCGCCGACTTTTCGGGGCTGATGTCGATGGGCTTTTCGCGCCACAGAACGAGCAGGTTGCCGATGTGCTGTACTTCGGCGCAGTCCAGCGTGCCGCATATTTCGGCGAACAGCGTTTCGCGGTCAGCACGGTCGATGCCATAGAGCCTCACCTTGATGAGTTCATGCGCCTTCAGGCAACGGTCGATTTCAGCCAGGACAGAAGGCGCAAGCCCTTTCTGGCTGATCGAGACGACGGGGTTCAGATGATGTGCGGCGGCGCGCAGCGCGCGGCGTTGGGTAGGATTGAGTTCAGTCATGACAGGATTGTAGCGTGAGCGAGAAAATCAAACGCAATAAAAAGAATAAAGCCTGGATGATGGAGCATGTCACGGATACCTACGTGCAGCGTGCGAAGTCGGAAGGCTGGCGTTCGCGCGCGGCATTCAAGCTGATGGAGCTTGACGATGACAACAAGTTGCTGCGGCCTGGCATGACGGTGGTCGACCTGGGTTCGGCGCCGGGCAGCTGGTCACAGGTGGCTTCCCGGCGTATTCTGCCGGGCGGCCGGCTCATCGCGCTGGATATTTTGCCCATGGACAGCCTGCATGGCGTTGAATTCATCCAGGGTGATTTTCGGGAAGACGAGGTGCTGCACCTGCTGGAAGAAAAGCTGGCAGGACGCCAGGTGGACCTTGTACTTTCCGATATGGCCCCCAATATGTCAGGTATCGAGTTGGTCGACCAGTCGCGGGTGATGTTGCTGGCCGAACTGACCTTGGAGTTTTGCGAAAAAAACCTGAAACCCGGTGGTGATATGCTGGTCAAAGTTTTTCAGGGCAGCGGTTTCATGGAGTTGCGCGCCGCCATCCTGAAAATGTTTAGCACCGTACAGGTTAAAAAGCCCTCGGCATCGCGCGGGCGTAGCGCGGAGAATTTTTTGCTGGCGCGCGGCAAGCGTGGCTAAGGCAGTGTGTCGTTTGCAGATTAGTGCTTGCGGCAATAGAATGAAACCTATATGCAGCCCAAGAAGAGAGAAGGGTAATCGTGAATAACATGTTCAAGAATTTGGCGATCTGGCTGGTCGTCGGCATCGTGTTGATGACGGTGTTCAACCAGTTCAGTTCGCATCAGGCCGCCCAGAATACGCTGGAGTACTCGCAATTTCTCGACGAGGTCAAGCAGGGACATATCGCCAAAGTAGTGATCCAGGGCCGCACGCTGGAGGCCACGACGACTGATGGCAAGCGGGTGCTCTCCTATGCGCCGCAGGATTTGTGGATGGTGTCCGACCTGTTGAAGAACAATGTCGCGGTGGTGGCCAAGCCGGAGGAAGAACAATCCTTCCTGATGAGCATCCTGGTGTCATGGTTCCCGATGCTGCTGCTGATCGGCGTGTGGGTGTATTTCATGCGCCAGATGCAAGGTGGCGGCAAGGGGGGGGCCTTGTCCTTTGGCAAGAGCAAGGCGCGCTTGCTGGATGAGTCAACCAACGCGATCACGTTCGCCGATGTGGCCGGTTGTGACGAGGCCAAGGAAGAAGTTTCCGAACTGGTCGATTTTTTGCGCGACCCGACCAAGTTCCAGAAGCTGGGCGGGCGCATTCCGCGCGGCGTGTTGCTGGTGGGCAGTCCCGGTACAGGTAAAACGCTGTTGGCCAAGGCGATTGCCGGCGAGGCCAAGGTGCCGTTCTTTTCCATCTCCGGTTCCGACTTTGTCGAAATGTTTGTCGGCGTTGGCGCATCGCGTGTGCGCGACATGTTCGAGCAGGCCAAGAAGAGCGCGCCGTGCATCATCTTCATCGATGAAATTGATGCGGTCGGGCGTCAGCGCGGGGCAGGGCTTGGCGGTGGCAACGACGAGCGCGAACAGACCTTGAATCAACTGCTGGTCGAAATGGATGGATTTGAAGGCTCGGCAGGCGTGATCGTGATTGCCGCGACCAACCGGCCGGATGTGCTGGACCCGGCGCTATTGCGCCCAGGGCGATTTGACCGGCAGGTGGTTGTGCCCTTGCCTGACATTCGCGGCCGCGAGCAGATCATCAAGGTGCATATGCGCAAGGTGCCGGTGGCGCCGGATGTCGACGCCTCGGTGCTGGCGCGCGGCTGCCCGGGTTTTTCGGGCGCCGATCTGGCGAACCTGGTGAATGAGGCGGCCTTGTTCGCGGCGCGCGGCAACAAGCGGCTGGTCGACATGGAGGATTTCGAGCGCGCCAAGGACAAGATCATGATGGGCGCCGAGCGGCGCAGCATGGTCATGCAGGAAGAAGAACGCCGCAACACGGCGTATCACGAGTCCGGGCATGCAGTGGTGGCCATGTTGCTGCCGAAAACCGACCCGGTGCATAAGGTCAGCATCATGCCGCGCGGCCGTGCGCTGGGCATCACCATGCAGTTGCCGGAAGAAGACCGCTTCAGCCAGGACAAGGAACGTCTGCTGTGCACGATAGCGGTGCTGTTTGGCGGGCGGATTGCCGAAGAGCTGTTCATGCATCAAATGACCACGGGCGCTTCCAATGATTTCCAGCGCGCGACCGATCTGGCGCGGCGGATGGTCACGCAATGGGGCATGTCGGATGTGCTCGGCACCATGGTGTATGGCGAAGAAGAAGGCGAGGTTTTCCTCGGCCGTTCGGTCACTACGCACAAGAACATGTCTGAAGCCACGATGCAGAAAGTGGATATGGAAATTCGCCGTATCCTCGACGATCAATATGCGCTGGCGCGGCGTCTGCTCGAGGAAAATCGCGACAAGGTCGAGTCCATGACCGCGACCTTGCTGGAATGGGAAACCATTGATGCGGATCAGGTCAAGGACATCATGGCTGGCAAGCCACCGCGTGCGCCCAAGCCGACCAGCATTCCCCCCGCACCGAAAACGGATGGCGGCGCTTCGGGCGAGGCGCCTACGGCGACTGCCCCTGCCTGAGTTTACAAGTCCGTGATCTGCCGACGCTAACCGTGCAGAGCAGTCCTTCCATCCCGCAGGCTTTTCACTGTGGCCGTTATCTGCTGGACGTGCGGCACCCATTGCTTATGGGCATCGTCAACCTGACCGATGATTCCTTTTCCGGCGATGGTTGGCGTGGCGATGTCGACGCGGCGATTGCCCATGGCCTGCAACTGGTGGAAGAGGGGGCGCATATCCTCGATCTGGGCGCGGAGTCATCACGTCCTGGAGCGCAGGCCATCGCAACCCGGCAAGAAATTGACCGCCTGCTGCCCGTGCTGGAAGGCTTGGCCAGTTGCGGCGTGCCGCTGTCTGTCGATACGGTCAAGCCCGAAGTCATGCGTGCGGTATTGGCGGCTGGTGCGGACATGATCAACGATATTAACGCCTTGCGTGCGCCGGATACCCTGGATTTACTTGCTTCCAGTACGGCCAGCGTATGCCTTATGCATATGCAGGGCAGCCCGCAAACTATGCAGCAAGCGCCGCAGTATGCCGATGTGGTGCAGGAAGTCGCCGACTTTCTTGCCGCGCGCATCGCGGCGGTACGGCAGGCGGGGATTCCCCTGGAACGTATTTGCATCGACCCGGGGTTTGGTTTTGGCAAGGCGCTGGCGCATAACATCCAACTTTTGCGGCAGCTGGATGTCTTCACCCAGCTTGGCCTGCCCGTGCTGGCGGGGCTGTCGCGCAAGTCGATGCTGGGTGCGTTGACCGGCCGGGCAGCGATGGACAGGATGCCCGCAGGTATCGCCGCGCATCTGCTGGCTGCCATGCGCGGTGCGCGCATCTTGCGCGTGCATGACGTCGCGGCCACGCGCGACGCATTGGCTATACTCCATGCCGTGGAGAGCGAAGAATGAGCAGAAAATATTTTGGCACGGATGGCGTGCGCGGCCGTGTCGGTGAAGCGCCGATCACGCCAGATTTTGTCATGCGGCTGGGTTATGCCGCAGGGGTGGTGCTGGCCGGTGGCCATGCGGTTGAACGTCCGGCGGTATTGATAGGCAAGGACACACGCATTTCCGGCTACATGCTGGAGGCCGCGCTGGAAGCCGGTTTCGCGGCGGCTGGGGTGGATGTGATGCTGTGCGGCCCGATGCCGACCCCGGCGGTGGCGTATCTCACGCGCGCCTTGCGCTTGCAGGCCGGCGTGGTGATTTCCGCCTCGCATAATCCGTATGACGATAACGGCATCAAGTTTTTTTCCGCGCAGGGCGCCAAATTGCCGGATGCTGTCGAACTGGCGATTGAAGCCCAGCTTGTGCAACCCATGAACTGCATGGCGTCGGCGCAGTTGGGCAAGGCGCGCCGCGTGGATGACGCGGCAGGGCGCTATATCGAGTTTTGCAAGAGCACCTTCCCCAATGATCTCGATTTGCATGGCATGAAGATCGTGGTGGATAGCGCGCATGGCGCGGCTTATCACGTGGCCGCCAAGGTGTTCCACGAACTGGGTGCGGAAATAGTCGGCGTTGGCGATACGCCGAATGGACTGAATATCAACGCCAAGGTCGGCGCCACCGCGCCGCAGGCCATGCGTGATGCGGTGCTGGCGGCCAAGGCCGATTGCGGCATTGCGCTGGATGGCGATGGCGACCGCCTGGTGATGGCGGATGCGATGGGTGCGCTGTATGACGGCGACCAGTTGCTGTACCTGATTGCGCGGCATCGCCTGCGCTCTGCGCCGGTGAGTGGTGTTGGCGGCACCTTGATGAGCAACCTCGGTTTTGAGCACGCGCTTGCCCGCCTCAAAATCCCGCTTGGCCGCGCCAAGGTGGGCGACCGCTATGTGCTGGAAATGATGCAGGAACGCGGCTGGACGCTTGGCGGTGAAAACTCCGGCCACATTATCTGTCTTGACCGGCACACCACGGGTGATGGCATCGTCGCCGCCCTGCAAGTGCTGGCCGCCTTGCGCGCGCAAAAGGAAACGCTGATGCAGGCCTGTGCCGATCTCGTGCTGTATCCGCAAAGGCTTATCAACATCCGGCTGTCGGCAGGCTTCGACTGGGCGCAGGATGCCTGCATCAACGCGGCTGTCAAGTCGGCCGAGGCCGTGCTGGCCGGTACGGGCCGGGTCTTGCTGCGGCCTTCAGGCACCGAACCCTTATTGCGCGTGATGGTCGAGGGACGTGATGTTGCTGTCGTCACCCAACAGGCCGAGGCGATTGCTGCCGTCATCCGCCAGGCCATGGAGAGTCCGGCGCTCGACAAACAAGCTTGAGCCGGATGTTTTTTTCGCCTGGCGTTTGGCTTCGGTGACACCCGCTGCGATTTCGTGGTGTGAATGGTAGGTTCCGGGGCTGGCCACCAGGCAGCCCAGAGAGAGCGATGTCAACGGGGTGAACACTTTTTCGCCGCGCCGGTTTTCCGCAGTGAAGCCCCCGGCGGCCTGATGCTCGTGTTCAATCAAGTGGCCGATGCGGCTGTCGAATAGCGCCAGCGCCTGCCGGCAGCGCGCCTCCCAGTCAGCACTCTGGAACAGCAACATGAAGTCATCGCCACCGATATGGCCGAGAAAATCATCACGGGTATCAGCCACTTCACCCAGGGTTTTCGCCAGCATCAGGATCACGTCATCGCCGCGGCGGAAACCATAGATATCGTTGTATGGCTTGAAGGCGTCCAGGTCGGCATAGCAGGCAACGAACGGCGTCTTGCTCGCCAGCAGGCGTTCGATGTGTTCATTGATGGGTACATTGCCGGGCAGTTGGGTCAGCGGGTTGGCATAGCGCGCGGCCTTCATCTGCATGTTGGTGATCATGTTCATCAGTTCGCGGCTGGAACCCACGCCAAGATAGCGGCCATCGCGGACGATGATGAAGTAATCCAGAAAATGGTCCCGCTCGTCGCTGCTCAAGCGATGCGCCACCTCCTGGATGCTGTCCGTGTGCTCAACGGCCAGTATCGCGTCGTTCATCAATGTATGGCATGGCTTCTTGCCATATAACTCGCGGCGGTAGGGACGGGCAAAATGGTCGATGACGGTATAGCGGTTGATCATGCCCAGCGGTTTGCCCTCTTTGACGACAGGCAGTGACAAGAGTTTGGGCTCCTGCTCGAAACGTGCATAGACCTCGTCATTTTCGATATCTGGCGATATGGGATCCATGGCGCGCAAAAGCTGCCGGATCGGTACATAGCCTGCATTATTTGTTTCCTGCTGGGGAAAAATAATGATGCGTGCGCTGGTGCGCAATTGATTGATGCAGTCAACCGGCTGGGCAAGCGGTTCGGCAGATGGACGTGCGATCAGGTAGCCCTGGGCAAAGCGAATGCCTAGGTCGCGGATGGTGGTGAATTCCGCTTCGGTTTCGATGCCTTCGGCAATCAGCTCCGAGCCACAGGTCTCGGCAATCTGGTGCATCGCGCGCACCAACTGGAATTTCAACGGGTCATCGGCGATGCCGGTGATGAAATGGCGATCAATTTTGACAAAAGCAGGACGCACCTCGGACCACATGCGCAGGTTGGAAAATCCTTCGCCGAGATCGTCCATCGCCAGATCAAAACCGAAGCTGCGGTAATCGGCCAATATGTCGTGGAGGGCCGAAAAATCACTGACCAGATGGTTTTCGGTGATTTCGATAACGACTTGCCCGGGCGCCATGCCCAGCGCCTGCAGATGGGGCAGGTCACCATCCTGGCGAAAATTGATGTCAGTCAGGCAGGGAATGCTGGCATTGATGAACAGCTTGCCTGGCAGCTTGAGCTGGGCGTAGTCTGCCATCACGATCTCGCGGCACAGGTGTTCAAACTGGCAGGTCATGTTGAGTTGCCTTGCGCAATCAAACAGCGCTTGCGGCGAATGCAGGGGCGAACCCAGCGGGCCGCGAATCAGCGCTTCGAATGCGAAGTATTTGCCAGAATGCATGTCGAGGATCGGCTGGAAAACACCATGCAAGCGTCGCGCAGATATGAGTTCGACAAATTCGGCGAGGATTTGCGCATTGCCTGGGGCAGTGCAGCAACTGGCATCAGGAGGTTCTAGGGGCATAAAAAGATTTGACATGGCAAGGGTGAAAGAAATTTCTTGCGGCTTATTTGGAGGCCAGCGCGGCGAAATCCTGTTGGCCTTCGTCATTGGCCGCTGCAACCGTGGCGGGCTGCCAGCTATGCAGCAATTCCATGCGGCCATCCATGTGTTCGACGATGGCGGTGCAGCTATCCACCCAGTCACCACAGTTGATGTAGGTCAGGCCGTCGGCATGCTTGATCGCGGCGCTGTGGATGTGGCCGCAGATCACGCCATCCATGCCGCGTTCGCGCACGGCGTGCATGACCGCGTCTTCAAAATCGAAAATGAAGGAAACCGCGCGCTTGACACGGCGTTTGGCGTAGCCGGCGAGCGACCAGTAGCCGGCGATGCCGAGCGTGCGCCGCAGCCAGGAAGCCAATACGTTAATGCGCACCAGCAGGTTGTAGCCGACATCGCCGAGGACGGCCAGCCAGCGGTGATGGCGCGTGACCTGGTCGAATTCATCACCATGGATCACCAGATAGCGGCGGCCATCGGCGGCGGTATGGATATGTTCGTTGGCGACAAGGATGTCGCCGAAGGCCACGTCGTCATATTCGCGCAAGGCTTCGTCGTGGTTGCCGGGAATCAGCATCACCTGTTCGCCATGCCGCGCGCGGCGGAGGATTTTCTGCACCACGGTGTTTTGCGCCGGCGTCCAGTGGATACTGCGGCTCATGGCCCAGAAATCGATGATGTCGCCGACCAGGAACAGTTTTTCCGCCTCGTGGTTGCGCAGGAAGTCGAGCAGCCGTTCGGCCTGGCAGCCGCGTGTACCAAGGTGGATGTCGGAGAGGAATATCGTGCGGTATTTCATCGCCGGTCAGTCAAGCGCGAAATGAAAGACCATCTCGCCAGGCTGCTGGCGGGGGTGCGCCTTGATCGTGTCATGGAAGACTTGCACCAGATGGCCGCTGATGTTGCTCCAATCGAGGTGGCGCACGCTGTCGCTGGCGCGTTCGCGCAGGGTGGCGAGTAGCGCCGGGTTGCGTGCGAGATCAAGGGCGGCGGAAATGAAAGCTGCGCTTTGGTTGCTGGGCACGGTGCGGCCATTGTCGCCGTCGCGTATCAATTCATTGGCCGCCGCGCAGTCATAAGCGACGACACCGAGGCCGCTGGCCATGGCTTCGAGCGTGACATTGCCGAAGGTTTCGGTGAGGCTGGGAAACAGGAACAGGTCGGCGGAGGCGTAATGCGTGGCGAGGTCTTCAGCCCGCCGCATGCCGGCGAACAGGTAGCTGGGGTCGCTGCGTTCGAGTTGCGCGCGCATGGGGCCATCGCCAACGAAAAGCAGGCGCGCAGTGGGATGCACTTCACGGATGGCGGCAAAGGCCTGGGTGACCAGGGGCAGGTTTTTTTCCGCCGCCAGGCGGCCAACATACGTGATGACGAGTTGTTCCTCGCTGATGCCCCACTGTGCGCGCAATGCCACGCTGCGGCGTTGCGGGTTGAATAGCGCCGTGTCTATGCCGCGCGATACCACGCGCACGGAACGGTAGCCCGCATCGGTGAGTTCGCGCGCCACGGCAAAAGTCGGCGCTAGCGTGACGGCGCTCCTGTTATGCAAAAGGCGTAAATGCCTGGTGACCAGGCCTTCCAGCCAGCCGAAGCCGTAGTGGCGGCTGTAGGCATGGAAATTGGTATGGAATTCCGAGACCACCGGGATATTGAGTTGCTGCGCGGCGGCGATGGCGGATGCGCCGAGCGGCCCTTCGGTGGCGACCTGGATGACATCCGGACGGTCTTCCCGCCAGGCTTTCAGCAGCCGTGATTTGGCGGGCAGGCCGAAGCGCAGGCCGTGATAGCCGGGGATGGGGCAACCGGCAACCAGCACTTCGCGCAGGCCGGTTTCTGCGGCAGGCAGGTCGTGCGCATGCTGGCGCGGGCGCACCAGCGTGAAGCGGTGTCCGAGGTGGCGCAGCCCGTCGGTCAGGCGGCCCAGGGTCATGGCGACGCCGTTGATTTCCGGCCGCCAGGTTTCAGTGACTAACGAGATATGGAGTGGGCTCATCATGCCGTCGAGTTTGCCAACTGGCCATGGCGGGCAGATGACGGCCGGATGACTCTTTTGTTACGAGAAGAGCACCAGCAGCCAGATGACGGCGACATTAATCAGCGAAATTAGCACCGCTGCGCTACCGATGTCCTTGGCGCGTTTGGCAAGGCGGTGGTTTTCCAGCGAAATGCGGTCAACGGTGGCTTCGACGGCGGAGTTGAGCAGTTCGACAATCAATACCAGCATTACGCTGCCTATCATCAGCGCATGGCCGATGCCTGTCGCCGGCAATAACAAGGCCAGCGGGATCAGGATGATGGCCAGGTGGGTTTCCTGGCGAAATGCGTCTTCGTGGCGATAGGCAGCGGAAAGCCCTGCCAATGAATAGTGGAAGGCGTTCCAGATGCGTATCAGGCCGGTGCGGCCCTTGAATGGGCTTTCTTCCGGCACGGGATGTTCAGGTTTCATCCGTGCAGTTTAGCTGTGCTGCGTAATATGTGCTATCAGGTGGCGAGATCGCGGTAAAGGGCGGCCAGACGGCCGGCCTGGGTTACGGCATCCCATTCACGGGCAAAGGTGATGCCCTCGCGGCCAAGTTCGGCAAGGCGTGCAGGCTGGTCAAGCAAGCCGACCAACTGTGCGGCGAAAGCTGCGGGTTCATCAATCGCGGCGACTGCGCCACGTTGCGGGGTGATGATTTCGGCAGCGCCGAGCGCGGGCAGCGCCAGCACCGGCAGGCCGGCGGCCATGGCTTCTAGCAGCACCAGCCCCTGGGTTTCGGTGCGCGAGGCGAAGACGAAGACATCGGCCGCCGCATAGCAATCACGCAAGCCGGATTCGCGCGGCAGGTAGCCGACGAAGCGCACATGGTCGTTGATGCCTAGTTGATTGGCCTTGCGTTGCAGTTGTTCCAGCGCCGGGCCTTCGCCGGCGATGACCAGCAGCAAATCGGGGCGCTGTTGGCGGGCGAGGGCGGCGACCTCAAGCAGGAAGCCGATGTTTTTTTCAAATGCCGCGCGGCCGACAAACAAGGCGATTTTGCGTTCCGCGCCAATGCGGTAAGCTGCGCGGAAGCGCTGGCCATCGCCGCGGATGAACTGGCTTTCGGGCAGCCCGGTAGGGATCACATGCAGCGGCGTGGTGACACCATAGTCACGCAAGGTCTGCGCCATGGGTTGCGAGGGGACGATGATGCCATCCAGCGCATTGCACTGGCCGCGCGCCGCGCGCCGTGCGAGGCCGCGCAAGGCGCCGCGCGGCACGATGGGCAGGTAATGGAACAGGTATTCTTCGAAATGCGTGTGGTAAGTGGCGATCACCGGTACGCCTTGTTGCCGCGCCAGCTTGATGCCCGCGTAGTGTGCGGCAAAAGGCGTTTGCACGTGGATTAATGAAAAGTCGGCGCTGGCGACACGGCGGTTAAACGCCTTGAGGCCGGCGCGGGTCATCAGCCGGTCTTCCGGGTCGAGCGGCACCTGGCGCGAGGCGATGCGCTCGATGCCATCGGTTTCAATGTGGCCGGGATATTCCGGCGCGGCGACGGTGAGGCGGATGCCGTGCGCGCCGAGTTCCTGCCGAAATGTCTGCATCGAAGTCGAGACACCATTGATACGCGGGAAATAGACATCGCTGAGCATCAGGACATGCATGGAATCTGCCATTTATGCGTTGATGAAATGGCGCTGGTAGCGGTCGCTCAGGCGCTCCATGGGCAACATCAACAACAAGTCGGCGGTATTGAAGTCCGGATCCCAGGCCGGCTCGCCACACACGCGGCCACCAGCGCGCAGATAGCCTTTGAGCAGCGGAGGTACCAAGGCGGGCTGACCATTGGCCAGGTGCTCGAACGGCAACGGATGGCGTGGGAAGACGCGGTATTCCAGCGGCGCGTGTTGTGATTCGTGCAATTGCTGGTAAAGATTTGCTGCATTGTGGCCACCATCGGCCATGCTGATCGAGGCGCAGCCGATCAGGTAGGTGTAGCCGCGGGTAACCATGTATTCGCCCAGGCCCGACCAGAGCAGGGCAATCGCTGCGCCGCTACGGTAATCTGCATGGATACAGGAGCGGCCGATTTCCACCATGCGTGGGCGCAGATGTTGCATGCGGGTCAGCGAAAACTCGTTTTCCGAGTAATAGCTGCCAACGCGCTTGGCGGCTTCGGGAGAAAGGATGCGGTAGGTGCCGACGACCTTGCCGGTATTCTCGTCGCGCACCAGCAGGTGGTCGCAATACGGGTCGAACAGGTCTGTGTCGTGTTCGGGGATGCGTGTTGACAGGCGGGCGCCCATTTCTTCGCCAAAGATTTTGTAACGCAGGCGCTGGGCTTCGCGGACTTCGTTTTCGTTTTGCGCCAGGCTGAGGCGCAGGCTGGGGCGGTTGCGCGCTTCGCGCTGGATGGTGGTGGATTGGGGGGACAGGTTATCGATCGCCATGGGCTTCTCCGCTGGGTTGAATTTCCAGCGCATTCTGGAAACCGTGTGTTACCAGCTGATGGCTTTTGTGTTGCGGAAAAATTAAACGTATTGCCGGGGATGGTTTCATTCGACTGTAATAATCGCAGCATAGACTGTGACCAGTCGGATTTTTGCGGCGTAGAAACCCGACTTTCAGTTGCTGTTTCAGGATGGTGAATGCCTTGCGCCTATCGTCTATCTATATTTGGTGAAGTCATGTCATGCGCCTGTCACATTCACGGATTAGGATGTGCAGGTATTTCCTTAATCCTTGCTCTTGAGCTTGTAAGCCAAACAAATCTATTCTTAAATTCAACATGTTGAGGTCAACTTTATGATATCCAAGCAAATCAAGCGGTTTGTGATGCCGGTTGCAGCAGTAGCCAGCATGGTCAGCTTCACTCAGGTGCAGGCTGCCGAAATTACCGGCGCTGGCGCTACCTTCCCGGCGCCGATTTATGGCAAATGGGCCGAGGCTTACCACAAGGCGACAGGTAACAAGATCAACTATCAGTCGATCGGCTCCGGCGGCGGCATCAAGCAGATCAATGCCAAGACGGTGGATTTCGGTGCATCCGACATGCCGCTCACACCGGATGTGCTGGACAAGGGTGGCCTGATGCAGTTCCCGGCAGTGATCGGTGGCATAGTGCTGGTGGTCAATATCGCCGGCGTCAAACCGGGCGAAATGCGCCTGACGCCGGCTGTGTTGGCTGATATCTACTTGGGTAATATCACCAAGTGGAACGACAAGGCGATAGCCGCCCTGAATCCAAAGCTTTCCCTGCCTGATCAGGCGATCGCTGTGGTGCGTCGCGCCGATGGCTCAGGCACGACTTTCATTTTCACCAATTACTTATCCAAGGTCAGTCCCGAGTGGAAACAAAAAGTCGGCGAAGGTACCGCGGTGCAATGGCCGCTGGGCTTGGGCGGCAAGGGTAACGAAGGTGTTTCGGCTTTCGTGCAGCGCATTCCCGGAGCGATTGGCTATGTTGAATATGCGTATTCCAAGCAGAACAGCATGACTTATACCTTGCTGCAAAATGCGGAAGGCAACTATCCGTTGCCCGATGACAAGGCCTTCAAGGCCGCTGCCGCGAATGCGGACTGGACCAAGTCCGCGTTTTATGAAATCCTGACCAGCGAACCCGGCAAGGACGCGTGGCCGATTACCGGTGCGACGTTCATCCTGATGCATAAGGTGCAGGACAAGCCGGCACAAGGCGCCGAAGTGCTGAAGTTCTTCGATTGGGCGTACAAGAATGGCAATGGCATGGCCAGCGAGCTTGACTATGTGCCGCTGCCTGACAGCCTGACCAAGTTGATTCGTTCGACTTGGGGAAATACAATCAAGAATGCCGCTGGCAAGCCGGTTTTATAAGTAATAAACTGTTTCCTGTGTAGCCGTCAGCCTGTGCCGGCAAGAGTCGGTACAGGCTTTCTCGGTGCATGCTTTTGAGTTCCCAACCGAGTTGATAACGGATTATGGTCAATAGTGCAAAACGGGGTTCAGGTCTGGGTGACCTGATTTTCCTCAATGTGACGCGTCTGTCCGCAGTGCTCACCTTGGCCATGCTGCTGGGTATCATCATTTCGTTGATTTATGGCGCCATGCCTTCGGTGCAAAAGTTTGGCCTGGCATTCCTGTGGCGCAGCGAGTGGAATCCGCCGATGGATGAGTTCGGCGCCCTGGTGCATATCTACGGCACCTTGGTGACCTCGCTGATCGCCTTGGTTATTGCGGTGCCAGTCAGCTTCGGCATTGCCATTTTCCTTACCGAATTGTCCCCTGTCTGGTTGCGCCGGCCACTTGGTGTGGCCATTGAATTGCTGGCGGGTATCCCCAGCATTGTTTACGGCATGTGGGGGCTGCTTGTTTTTGCCCCCTTGTTTGGCCAGTACATCCAGCCATTTTTGAGCTCCACATTAGGCCATCTGCCTGTGCTGGGGAAGCTGTTTCAGGGGCCGCCCATGGGCATCGGGCTGCTCAGTGCCGGTGTCATCCTGTCCATCATGATTATCCCGTTCATCGCTTCGGTGATGCGCGACGTGTTTGAAGTTACGCCGGATATCCTCAAGGAATCAGCCTACGCGGTAGGCGCCACGACATGGGAAGTGGTCTGGCAAGTCGTGCTGCCTTATACCCGGGTGGGCGTGATTGGCGGCATCATGCTCGGCTTGGGTCGCGCGCTGGGGGAAACCATGGCGGTGACTTTCGTGATTGGCAATTCCGACCAGCTGGATACATCTTCCCTGTATGCGGCGGGTAACTCGATCGCATCGGCGCTGGCCAATGAATTCAGCGAAGCCGTGTCACCCGTTCATACGGCCGCGTTGACCGAACTTGGGCTGATCCTGTTCCTGATCACCTTTATCGTGCTGGTGTTTTCCAAGTTGTTGCTGCTAAAACTTAACCGGCAGCAGGGCTAAGGGAGACAAGCGGCGATGAATATCAAACAGCGACGCAAGCTGGTCAACATTTTTGCGCTGGCCATGGCGATAGTGGCGGTCATCTTTGGCCTGTTCTGGTTGTTCTGGATTTTGTTCAGTGTCTTGAAACTGGGTGTGAGCGGTCTGGGGATAGACCTGTTTACCAAGATGACGCCGCCGCCAGGCAGTGACGGCGGACTGCTGAATGCCATCGCCGGCAGTTTCATACAGGTCGGCCTGGCGACATTGATAGGTACACCATTCGGCATTCTCGCCGGTGTTTATCTGGCGGAATACGGCAGGCATACCTGGCTGGGCCGTAGCACGCTGTTCATCAATGACATCCTGCTGTCGGCGCCATCCATCGTCATCGGCTTGTTCGTGTATGCCGTGTATGTTGCCCAGATCGGCCATTTTTCAGCACTGGCAGGCATCTTTGCGTTGGCGCTGCTGGTGATCCCTGTGGTTATCCGCACCACGGAGAACATGCTGGCCTTGGTGCCCAACAGCCTGCGTGAAGCGGTGTACGCCCTGGGCACGCCGAAGTGGAAGGTAATCACCAAGGTGACAGTGCGCGCCTCTGTCGCCGGCATCATGACGGGCATTCTGCTCGCCGTGGCCAGAATTGCCGGCGAGACCGCGCCACTCTTGTTTACCGCGTTGTCCAACCAGTTCTGGACGCTGGATCTCAACAAGCCGATGGCCACCCTGCCGGTCACGATTTTCAAATTCGCCATGAGTCCGTTCCCGGATTGGCAACGGATGGCCTGGGCAGGCGTGTTCCTGATTACGCTTGGCGTACTGGGGCTCAATATCCTGGTGCGTGTGTTTTTCCGCCAGAGCCATAAAAACTGATATTCAGCTGTCCCAGTGCCCAACCAAAGTGACTCCCGAGAGCCAAACCATGATGAATGATATTCCGACTGACACTGCCGCATTGACTACCCAGATTACATTGCGGGATTTCAACTTCTATTATGGCAAGTACCATGCCCTGAAGAATATCAATCTTGATATCTACCGCACGCAGGTCACGGCCTTCATCGGGCCATCAGGCTGCGGCAAGTCGACACTGTTGCGCACCATGAACCGCATGTACGACCTCTACCCGGAGCAACGCGCTCAAGGCACCTTGCTCCTGGACGGCATGGATATCCTCGACAAGAACATCGATGTCAATCAACTGCGTGCAAGGGTTGGCATGGTGTTCCAGAAGCCGACCCCATTTCCGATGTCGATCTATGACAACATTGCCTTTGGCGTGAACCTGCAGGAACGGCTGTCGCGCTCGGAAATGGATGACCGTGTCGAATGGGCGCTGAAGAAGGCGGCGTTGTGGGATGAAGTAAAAGACATCCTTAACCAGAGCGGCATGAGCCTCTCCGGCGGCCAGCAGCAGCGCCTGTGCATTGCGCGTGGCATCGCTGTCAAGCCTGACGTGTTGCTGCTTGATGAACCGACCTCGGCGCTCGATCCGATTTCGACGATGCGCATCGAAGAACTGGTGACTGAACTGAAAGATGAGTTCACAATAGTCATCGTCACGCATAACATGCAACAAGCTGCACGCATGTCGGACTACACCGCCTACATGTATCTGGGCGAATTGATTGAATTTGGCGTCACCGACCAGATATTCATCAAGCCGCAGAAGAAGCAGACTGAGGATTACATTACCGGGCGGTTCGGGTAATTTTGGGGAGTGTTTGCCGGTTCCGCTTGCGCATTGCGTACAACATCCAGCAACGTTGTTCTTATGAGTCAGGTGCAGGCCTGCACATCCACCCGACGGATACCTGTGAAGATGTCACTCGCCGCATGCGACCGCGTGATGCTGGCCGCCAGCAATAGTCCTGTGCCCACTACCTCTGCTGCGGGCCGCTGCTCCAGCAGCATCAATCATTAGGTCTTGCCGATTGCGTCAAGTTTGTTTTGCAGGCTGAGTTTGTCGAGCTTGTCAAGCGGCAGGCTGACGAAGATATTGATTCGGTTCAATAGAAAACGGAAAGTCTCGGAAAACGCCTGCCGTTTCTGCTCATCAGTGCCTTCAACCAGCGACGGATCGGGCAATCCCCAATGCGCCGTCATCGGCTGGCCCGGCCATACCGGGCAGATTTCCTTGGCGGCGTTGTCGCAGACGGTAAATACAAAATCCAGCCTGGGCGCGCCAGGCACCGCAAACTCGTTCCAGTTCTTGCTGCGCAGCCCATCAACCGGCAGGCTGGCGCGCCGGAGCTGTTCAAGCGCCAGCGGATTGGGGCTGCCTGCGGGATGGCTGCCGGCGCTGAAAGCCCTGAACTTTCCTGCATTCACGGCAAGATTGTTGAGGATAGCCTCACCCATGATGCTGCGCGCCGAGTTGTGCGTGCAGAGAAACAATACATTGAAAATGTGACTTTCTTCCATGTCGTGAATACTATTGGAACAGTGTGACGGTAGCATGACAAACCGCATGAAACATGCATAACGAAATAAAGCGATCAATTCGATACAGCCGTATCGCCATCGCCGACTTTTCTGTTTGCCATTTCGGCTGGCATTCCTGCAAGGCAGGCTTTATAATCGCCAACTTCGTGTTGCGTTCCCCCTGCCTTTTTCTCATGCGTACCAAACTTGTTGTCGGCAACTGGAAAATGCATGGCAGCCTGGTCGACAATCTTGCGTTGCTGCAAGCTGTTCGTGAAGGCGTCATCAGCCGTGCCACCAGCCGGGCAGAAGTTGCGCTGTGTGTCCCCTATCCCTATCTTGCCCAAGCGCGTGAACTGCTTGAGGGTAGTCCTGTGGCATGGGGTGCGCAGGATGTCTCCGAGCACGATCAAGGCGCATGGACTGGCGAAGTGAGTGGCAGCATGCTGGCTGATTTTGCTTGCCGTTACGTGCTGGTGGGGCATTCTGAACGACGTTCTTGCTTCGGTGATACGGATGCCGTGGTCAGCGCCAAGTTTGCTGCGGCACAACGGGCCGGATTGATCCCGATTCTCTGTGTCGGTGAAACCCTTGCTGAACGTGAGGCCGGGATGACTGGTGGTATCGTTACCCGCCAGCTCGATGCGGTGCTGGCGGCCAATGGCAGCGCGGCGTGTGCCCAGGCGGTTGTGGCTTACGAACCAGTTTGGGCCATTGGCACCGGGCTCACGGCGACACCCGCGCAGGCGCAGGAAGTGCATGCGCTGATTCGCGCGCGCTTGGCGCGTGAAAGCGCTGAAATAGGCAAAAACCTGCGGATTTTGTATGGCGGCAGTGTCAAGGCAGGCAACGCCGCAGAAATTTTTTTACAGCCTGATATTGATGGTGGGCTGATCGGGGGCGCATCACTGGTGGCTGCGGATTTTCTGGCGATTTGCGCCGCGGCTGGATGAATTGATCGAGGTTGATATGAACTTATTGCATACCATTGTTTTGACTATCCATGTGCTGGCAGGTTTGGGCATTATCGGATTGGTGTTGTTGCAGCATGGCAAGGGCGCCGACATGGGCGCGGCATTTGGCAGTGGCTCATCGGGCAGCTTGTTTGGCGCTTCCGGGTCGGCGAACTTC
>JBAQUE010000050.1:0-11848 GCA_049297315.1 Rugosibacter sp. | reverse complement strand
GCCCTGGCCGCCGCCGATGCACATGGTGACCAGCGCATAGCGGCCGTTGATGCGTTGCAGTTCGTACAGCGCCTTGGTGGCGATCACCGCGCCCGACGCGCCGACCGGGTGACCCAGCGCAATCGCGCCGCCGTTCGGATTGGTCTTCGCCGGATCCAGCCCCAGACCCTTGGTGACTGTCAGCGCTTGCGCGGCGAAGGCTTCGTTGGATTCGATGACATCCATTTGCGCCAGGCTCAGGCCGGATTTCTTGAACACCATTTGCGAGGCGGGAATCGGGCCTTCGCCCATCACATCATTCGGCACGCCGGCGACGGCATAGGCGACCAGCCGGGCGATGGGTTTGTAGCCGGACTTGGCTGCAACATCGGCTCCAGCAAGCACGAAGAAAGATGCGGCATCATTGATGCCGGATGCATTGCCGGCGGTCACCGAGCCATCCTTCTTGAAGGCTGGTTTCATCTTCGCCAGCGCTTCCAGCGTCGTGCCGGCCTTGACGTGTTCGTCGGTGTCGAACACCACTTCGCCCTTGCGCGTTTGCTGCACGATGGGCACGATCTGCGATTTGAAGCGGCCTTCGGCAATCGCCGCAGCGGCGCGGCGATGCGATTCAACGGCGAATGCGTCCTGCGCTTCGCGGGAGATGTTCCACTTGGTCGCCAGATTCTCGGCGGTGACGCCCATGTGGCCGACACCGAACGGGTCGGTCAGGGTGGCCACCATCATGTCGGTCAAGGTGGTATCGCCCATGCGTGCGCCGGTGCGCATCGCCGGTGACAGGTAACCGCCGCGCGACATGACTTCCACGCCGCCGCCGATGCCATAGTCGCAATCGCCGAGCATGATCGATTGGGCGGTGGACACGATGCCTTGCAAGCCCGAGCTGCACAGCCGGTTCACCGCCATGGCCACCGATGCCATTGGCAGCCCGGCCTGAATCGAGGCCAGGCGCGCGACATAAGCCGAACGCCCTTCGGTCGGGATGCAGTTGCCCACCGTGACGTAATTGATCTGCTGCGGATCGACGCCTGAACGGCTGACGGCTTCCTTCATCACCATGCCGCCAAGTTCGGCAGGTTCGATACCGCTCAGTGCGCCGCCAAACGTACCAATCGCGGAACGCACCGCACTCAAAACAACGACTTCTCTTTTGTCAGCCATGAAATTACTCCCGTAATGGAAAAAATCAACCGCCAACCCAGGCAGAAACCTGCACCAGGGCCAGCACTGTTAAACACAACACAAGACTACGCCAAACCAGGCCGATGGTGCTCTGCATGAAACCGGCATCAGCTTCATCGCCCAGCCCGAGTTCGGGACGCTCATCTGCCGCATTCAATTCATGCGGCAAGCCGTGTACCGGCATGCCCAGGCGGACGCCCAGCGCGCCCGCGCCACTGGCCAGCAGGATGCCATTGGCCTGATCCGGCCAGCGCGCCGCCTGGGTGCGCCAGCAGTTCACCGCATCTTCAAAGTCGCCCGCCACGGCAAACGTGGCCGCCGTGATGCGCACGGGCAGCCAGTTGAGCACCGCGAAAGCCCGCTGCGCAAACCAGCCGAATTCGCTTGTTTCCATCAGCTCGGGTACTGCGGGGGGCTTGTTCCAGAACTCATCCAGCAGATGCGCCAGGCGGTAGAGCAGGGCACCGGCCGGCCCGAGCAGGACGAACCAGAACAGCGGCGCAAAGACATGGCGGTTGGCCAGCGGTAAAGCCTGCTCTATCGCCAGCCGGGCGACTTCGCTGCTGCTCAGGCTGTCACCACTCTGGTTACGCCAGGCAGCAAGAATTTTCCGCGCCTGATCAATTTCGCCTGCACGCAAGGCAACATGGATGTCCGTAAAAAAATGGCTGAACTGGCGGAAGCCCATGGTCAGGTAAAGCACGCCGAGCCCGGCGAGCAGCGCCAGCAGCGGTTGTGCGGATTTGAGCCAGGCATGCGCAACCAGCAGTACGGCAGCGGGCAGCGCCGCACCCAAACCCCAGGCAATGCCGCCATGCAGGCGGATGCCGTCATTGAGATGCTGCTCCAGGAAGGCAGCCAGCCGCGCCAGCGGCGCACGCACCACACGCTCCAGCGGCAAGGGGCGAAACTGCTCCAGCGCAAGGGCAATGAAAATGGATAGCAAGGTCATCAAACCGTTTCCCCGAACAGGACATCATGCAGGCTGACCAGCATGCCCGCCGTGGCGCCCCAGATATAGTAGTCATTCCACGGCATGGCCCAGAATTCGTGCAGCGCGCCATTGAATTCGCGCTGCTGGCGCTGATGGTTCCGGCGGTCGAGCAAAAACGCCAGCGGCGGCTCGAATGCTTCGGCGACTTCGAAATCGTCCAGCTTGAGGTTCAACGGCGGCGTCACCAGGCCCACCACCGGCGTAATCGTAAAACCTGTCCCGGTCAGGTACTGCGGCAGCCGGCCAAGAATTTCCACTTGGGCCCGATCCAGCCCGACTTCTTCTTCGGCTTCGCGCAAGGCGGTGGCTTCAGCCGAGGTATCGGATGGCTCGCAACGTCCGCCGGGAAAGCTGATCTGGCCGCCATGGTCACGCAGATGCGCGGTACGCTGGGTGAGCAGCATGGTCGCCCCCGTTTCGCGCAGGACAATGGGCACCAGGACTGCCGCCGCTATGTTTGATGCTGCCGAGGCGGCGCCGCCGCCATCGATGGGCAGCGCGGAAAAGCCTTGCTGAAAACGGCGGCGCACCAGGGAGAGCAGTGCTCCGCTAGAATCTGTGGCTGAAAGGGTAGAGGATGCCGACATGAAACCGATCGCTGTATTCCGTCATAGCCCCGGCGAGGGGCCCGGCTATTTTGCCACATTCCTTGAGCGGCATTCGTTGCCCTGGACATTGTTTACCGTTGATGGCGGCGTGTCGCCACCGCCGACTTCTGATGATTTCTCCGGCCTGTGTTTCATGGGCGGGCCGATGAGCGTGAATGACGACCTGCCGTGGATCGCGCCGACGCTGAACCTGATCCGCGATGCGGACAGCAAAAACATCCCGGTGCTTGGCCATTGTCTTGGCGGGCAATTGATGAGCAAGGCGTTCGGTGGTGTGGTGACCAAAAATCCGGTCAAGGAAATCGGCTGGGGGCGGGTGGAAACCACCGCACCTGAAGCGCAGGCATGGCTGGGTGACGCCAGGCAGTTTGACGCATTCCATTGGCATGGCGAGACCTTCAGCATTCCGCCCGGCGCCACGCGGATTTTGCAAAGCGCGTATTGTGAAAATCAGGCATTCGTGCGCGGCATCCATCTTGGCATGCAATGCCATGTGGAAATGACCGAGCCGATGATCCGGCTGTGGGGACGGCATTGGGCAGAAGAAAATGCACCGGTATCCGCATCGGTACAAGCGGCGGACGCGATGTATGAACACATCGGCGAACGCATTGAGCGCATGCGCCTGATGGCTGACAGGATTTACAGCCGCTGGATCAGCGGCTTGCGTGGGACTTGAATCTACTTAGCGTGAAAACTTAGGCAAAGCGCGCTGTGTAATAACCGAGCGAAGCGAGCCAGATAGAAGCCTCCCCGAGAGGGGGCGAGGCGGGAATGCGCGACGCATGCGTCGCACCGCCGCAGCCGGGTGGCTGTGCAAAGCCAGCCGTGGGCCGCGTAGCGGATGGGAGGGGTGGGTCTATTTACCGCTTTTCGCGTGTTTCATCATCAGAGGGTGCTATTGCTTGGCCATGAGCGTTAGTCAATCCCGGAAGTTGCCGTATTGCAACGGAAAGTCGGTAATCGACTTCTTCACCAGGGCGATGGTTTCCTGCAGCAGGTCGCGCTTGGCGCCCGTGACGCGCACGGCGTCACCCTGGATGCTGGCCTGTACCTTGAGCTTGCTGTCCTTGATCAACTTGACGATGTTTTTCGCCAGCTCGGTTTCTATGCCGATCTTGATCTTGAGTTCCTGCTTGACCTTGTTGCCGGAAATGGTTTGCAAGGCGCCGATCTCCAGGCGTTTGGTGCTCTCGCGTTCCTTCTTTTCCATTTCCGGGAACAGGATGTCCTTGATCTGGTTCAACTGGAATTCGGAGTCGCCAAACAAAGTGATGGTTTTTTCCTTCTCGTTCAGCTCGACGCGCGCCGAGGTTCCCTTGAAATCATAGCGGTTGCCGATGTGGCGGCCGGCGACGTCAATGGCATTTTTCATTGCCACCATGTCGGCTTCAGAACTGATATCGAACGAGGGCATGGCGGGACTCCGTGATTATCCAAAATGGCAGACGTAATGATACGGCTCACCCGTCACTTCAATGTCGAAACTCGAATTGCCCGGCGCATTGAAACTTTCACCCGGCTGGCAGGTTTTCCAGTCCTCGCCCTTGAGGCGATAGCGACAGGCGCCTGCGACAGTTTCCATGATTTCCGGTACACCGGTGTTGAAGGTCAGGGTGGATGGCAGGATCACGCCGACACTCTTTTTCATGCCATCGGCAAACTGCACGGTATGGCTGATGCACTTGCCATCGAAATAGACATTGGCCTGCTTGATAACACTGACGTTGCTGAATTGGGACATGACAAGTTTCCTGTTTTCCTGATTGGGGTTGCCAGCCTGCCCCTGCCCAAAGGCGGATTCAAACATTTCCTGTGGTCAGGTTGACGGCGCTGGCCTGGCGGGACATACTATTCTTGAAGCTGCATATTTTATATAAGCGGCAAGGTGAAGCAAGCCAAGTATTCGCTTGGTTGATAAAAGGAGAGGGACCCCAGCATGGCCGATACCCCGCTGACCATAGAGTTTTTCCATGATTGCCTGTCAGCCTGGTGCTACAAGTTTTCTGAGCGCTTGCACGCCTTTGTGGCAGATCATCCGGATGTGCGCGTGGTGCATCGCAGTTTTCCGCTGGCGAGTTCGCCGGATTTTTTTGGTGGCCGCCTGTTTGCCAACAAGACCGCAGCCAAGGAGGAAGTCATCATGGTGCATTGGGCGGATGCGCGTGACTTCGAGCCCGACCCGCGCATCAACTGCGAGCTGATGATGAGCCGCGATTTTGACTATCCTTATTCCATGCCCAACCAGCTTGGTGGCAAGGCGGCCGAGATGCAGGGTGGCCAGGCGGCGCACTGGGCGTTTTTCGACCGCGTGCAGCGCGCCCACCTGACCGAATGCCGCAATATCGCCGATTGGGAAGTGCTGGCCAGTTGCGCAGACGAGGTAGGCCTGGATGTGCCGCGCTGGCGGGCCGACGCCAGCGGCGAGCATGCGCACACGCTGGTGGCCGAGGACATGGCGCGTGCAGGCCGTTACGGCATTCTGCGCATTCCCGCGCTGGTGGCCGATGGCCGGCATTTGTTGCAAGGCCTGCCCAAGTCGACGCTTGGCTACTGCATCAAGGAGGAAGCGCTGGATACTTTTTACGCCGACGTGGTGCGACGGCGGACGCTGGGTTACGATTTGCTTTAGCGGTATAGTTGCAAAGGCAAGCAATAAACAAGCTGCGCATAAATCCAGAACGATTGCGCAGGAACAAAGGAGATCAAGAAATGCACGAGTTCAATTACACCGCACCCGATTCGCTGGCGGCGGCGCTCGCGATATTGGCCAAAAATGGCGCGCAGGCGCGCATGTTGGCCGGCGGTACCGACCTGATTGTCGCGATGCGCGTCGGCCGCCGCCAGCCTGATGTGGTGGTTGATGCCAAACGCATCACCGAATTGAATCAGCTGACGATCAATGATGCCGGGCTCACCATAGGCGCCGCCGTGCCCTGCCGCACGTTGTGGGAAAACAAGCAGATCCGCGCCCGCTATCCTGCAGTGGTTGATTCGGCGGAGCTGATCGGCGGGGTCGCCATCCAGGGTCGCGCGACGCTCGGCGGCAATCTGTGCAATGCTGCTCCCAGCGCTGACAGCATCCCGACCTTGATTGCCTTGGGGGCCGTTGCCCATATCGCGAGCGCCACAGGCGCGCGCCAGCTTCCGGTCGAGCAGATTTGCGTCGCGCCAGGCAAGACTTGCCTGGCGGCAGATGAATTATTAGTCAAAATACATATTCCGGCCCCGGTGAAACATGCGGGTGCCAGGTTCATGCGCTTCATTCCGCGCAATGAAATGGATATCGCCGTGGTTAACGTGGCGGCTGCCGTGGTGCTTGACGAGGCGGGCGACAGGTTCGTCGCTGCGCGTATTGCGTTGGGTTCCGTGGCGCCGACGCCGCTGTTTGTCCTGGCGGCGGGGGATGCGCTGGCCGGCAAACCGGTGACTGAAGAAAGCATCGCAGCGGCGGCGCAAATCGCCATGGAGGCTGCCAAGCCGATTGATGACATGCGCGGCACGATCAGGCAGCGCAAGCATTTGACCAGGGTTTTAACGGCGCGCGCCATTCGCGATGCCGTACAACGTGCAAAAGGAGCTTGAGCCATGGCAGGAAAAGTTCATATCACCACCCAGGTCAACGGGGAAACCTGCGAGTTCCTGTGCGAGCCACGGCAAAGCCTGCTCGAAGTCCTGCGCGATCCCTTGCAATACACCGGTGTCAAGGAAGGTTGCAATGATGGCAATTGCGGCGCCTGCGCCGTGCATCTGGATGGCGTGCTGGTCAATTCCTGCTGCGTGCTGGGCGTCGAAGCGCAAGGCCGCAGCATAGAGACAGTCGAAGGCCTGGCCCCAATTGATGGCCTGCATCCCTTGCAGCAGGCATTTCTGGAAGAAACAGGCATGCAGTGTGGCATTTGCACGCCGGGATTTTTGATGTCGTCCAAGGCCTTGCTGGCCGTTAACCCCAAACCGACCGAGGCCGAAATCAGGCTCTGGCTGGCCGGTAATTTGTGCCGTTGCACTGGCTACGACAAAATCGTGCGCGCAGTGCAAAAGGCCAGCAAAATGATGGAGGTTGCGTGATGAATGCCCCAGAAAACACCATAAGCGAAACCAGGTATCGCGTGCTGGGCACGCGGCCGACGCGCAAGGATGGGATCGACAAGCTGACCGGACGGGCCAAGTTTGGCGACGATATTTTCCTGCCTGGCATGCTGCATGCCAAGGTGTTGCGCAGCCCCCATCCGCATGCACGCATCTTGTCGATCGATACCAGCAAGGCGCTGGCGTATCCGGGCGTGCATGCCGTAATTACCGGCCAGGACATGCCCAAGCTGGATGCCGAGGTCATTGCCACCGGCGAAGGCGGTCAGGTCAATATGCAGGATATCGCCGATAACTGCATCGCCAAGGACAAGGTCTTCTATGATGGCCATGTTGTCGCGGCGGTGGCGGCTGACAATCCGCATATTGCCGGCGAAGCGGCCAAGCTGATCGAGGTGAAGTATGCAATCCTCGAACCGGTATTGAATGTGCGGGATGCCGTCAAGCCAGGCGCATCAGTGTTGCACGAGAACTACACGCCGGGCGCTTTCCTGTTTCCGACAGCGAAAGCATTGCCCAACGCTGGCCGCCTGCAAATGGGCGGCGGCGATGTCGAAGCCGGCTTCAAGGAGGCGGACTTCATCGTTGAACGCGAGTTCGTCACCAAAGCCGTGCATCAGGGCTACATAGAAACCCACATCACGACGGCGGAATGGAATCCGCAGGGCACACTGACGGTGTGGACTTCGACCCAGGGCGGGTTTGTGATCCGTGACTTCCTGGCCAGTTTCCTCAACATGCCGATGAACAACATCAAGGTTATCCCGCTGGAAATCGGCGGCGGTTTCGGCGGCAAGGATGTTGTCTATATGGACCCGCTGGCTGCCGTGTTGTCACGAAAAACCGGTCGTCCGGTGAAAATGTTCATGAGCCGAGAAGAAGTGTTGAAGGCCACGGGTCCGAGCCCGGAGACTTACCAGAAGATCAAGATCGGCTGCAAGAAAGATGGTACTCTGGTGGCTGCCGACCTGTACATGCTCTACGAGGCGGGCGCCTATCCCGGCGGGCCGGTTGCCCCGGGCTGCGCTTGTGCGACGACCCGCTATAACATTCCGGCGGTGCGCATTGACGGCTATGATGTTTTCCTGAACAAGCCGAAGATGAAACCTTACCGCGCGCCGGGGGCGACCCAGTCGAATTTTTCGGTGGAATCGGTAATCAGCGAACTGGCCGATTTATGCCAGATGGATCCAATCGATTTCCGGCTGAAGAACATCCTCAAGCCCGGCGACATGATGCCGCTGGGCTTTCCCTGTCCGCCACTGGGTACGGTGGGCATTCTTGAAGCGGTCAAGAAACATCCGCATTACACAGCGCCTTTGACAGGCCCCAACCAGGGGCGCGGTGTTTCGTTTGCCTTCTGGTTTGGCGCAGGCTTGATGTCGAGCGCCGAGATGGCGCTGAATCCGGATGGCACGGTCAATCTGTCCACCGGCAGTTGCGATTTGAGTGGCACGCGCATGACTCTGGGCATGCAGGCCGCTGAAGCGCTGGGCATCGAAGTAGCGGGCATCACCACCAGCGTGGCGGATACCGACTCGATTGGTTATACCTTCCAGTCGGTGGGTAGCCGCACCACGTTTGCGACTGGCCTGGCGGTAATCGAGGCAGCGCAGAAACTGCTCAAGGAAATGGCTGCCCGCGTGGCGCAGATATGGGAAACCGAGATTGAGAACGTGTTGTGCGCACAAGGTGTATTCACCCACAAGAATGACTCGGGCAAGACACTGTCCTTCCCGGAAGTCGCGCGCCAGGCCGACCATACTGGCGGCCCGATCAGCGTTGCGGTATCGGTGAACCCGCCCTCGGTTGGTTTCCAGGTCGCCGCCAATCTGGTTGACGTGGCGGTCGATCCGGAAACTGGCAAGGTCACCATCCTGCGCTATACGGCATTCCAGGATGTCGGCCGCGCCGTGCATCCCGACTATGTGGAAGGGCAGATGCAGGGCGGCACGGTGCAGGGCATCGGCTGGGCGTTGAGCGAAGAATATGCCTATGACGACAAAGGCTATTTGCGCAACCCGACCCTGCTCGACTACCGCATGCCGACTGCCCTGGATGTGCCGAATATCGAATGCGTGATTCTGGAAACGCCGAATCCGAGCCATCCCTACGGTGTGCGTGGATGCGGTGAAGTGCCGATTGTGCCGCCGCCTGCGGCGATTGCCGATGCGATCAAGAACGCGATTGGCGTACACATGACACAACTGCCGATGAAGCCCGGGGCCATTCTGGAAGCCATCTGGGCGAAAGAAGAACAGGCGGCCTGAAGGGCCTCATGGGGCAGGCCAGCGACACGCAACAACGCCACCGCGTCACCATTCCGGCCACCATGCGCCATCTGACGGGGGGCAAGGAAACAGTCGCGGTGGAAGGGCGCAACATCCGCCAGGTTGTGGCCAATCTGGATCGGGCCTATCCGGGGTTTGCCGAGCGCCTGCTGCGTAACGGTACGCTGGCGCCCGGCGTCGCCGTTGCGGTGAATAGCCAGATTACCGGCGCGATATTGAGCCCGCTGGAAGCGCCTGCCGATATTTATTTCGTACCAGCGCTGGGCGGCGGGTAGGCTTGTCCAGCGCCGCCCAGTCTCTGATGCAGGTTAACTTTTGCGGCGCGATCGGTTGGCCGCAATCCGCATGCGCAATGCATTCAGCTTGATGAAGCCTTGCGCGTCCTTCTGGTCATAGGCGCCGGCATCGTCCTCGAAGGTAGCGATCGTCGGATCAAACAGCGAATCGGTTTTTGAATCGCGGCCGACGATAATCACATTGCCCTTGTACAGCTTGACCCGCACCCAGCCATTGACGGTCTGCTGGGTATGGTCGATCAGGATTTGCAAGGCGCGGCGCTCCGGGCTCCACCAGTAGCCGTTGTAAATCAGGCTGGCATAACGCGGCATCAGGTCGTCCTTGAGATGGGCGACTTCGCGGTCCAGCGTAATGGATTCGATGGCGCGGTGCGCGCGCAGCAATATCGTGCCGCCGGGGGTCTCATAACAGCCACGCGATTTCATGCCGACGTAGCGATTCTCGACCAGATCGAGGCGGCCTATGCCATGCTTGCCGCCCATCTGGTTCAGCGTGGCCAGCAACTCGTGGGCTTTCATTTTCTTGCCGTTGATCGCCACCAGGTCGCCCTGCTTGAATTCGAGGTCAAGATATTCGGCCTTGTTGGGCGCTTTTTCCGGCGGCACGGTCCACCGCCACATGGATTCCTCGGCTTCCGCCGCCGGATTTTCCAGATGCCGTCCTTCGTAGGAAATGTGCAGCAGGTTGGCATCCATCGAATATGGCGAGCCGCCTTTCTTGTGTTTCATTTCGACGGGAATGCCATGCTGCCCGGCGTACTTCATCAGTTTCTCGCGCGACAGCAAATCCCATTCGCGCCATGGCGCGATGACTTTGACATTGGGCATCAGCGCATAGGCACCGAGTTCGAAGCGCACCTGGTCATTGCCCTTGCCGGTGGCGCCGTGGGCAATCGCTTCGGCGCCATTGGCCTTGGCGATGTCGATCATGCGTTTGGCGATCAGCGGCCGTGCGATCGAGGTGCCGAGCAGGTATTCGCCTTCATAGACCGTGTTGCAACGGAACATGGGGAAGACGAAATCGCGCACAAATTCCTCGCGCAGGTCGTCGATGAAAATATTCTTTTTCTTGATGCCGAGTTGCAACGCCTTGGCGCGCGCCGGCTCCAGTTCCTCGCCCTGGCCAAGGTCGGCGGTAAAAGTAATGACTTCGCAGCGGTAAGTATCCTGTAACCACTTCAGGATCACCGAGGTATCCAGGCCGCCAGAATAGGCCAGCACTACTTTTTTGACTACAGGCTTTACTGCGTTTTTCGTTGCGCTCATTGCGTTCAAATTCCCTTTAATCGCTTCAATCGTTAACCCTGCCCAGGAGCAGGAATTCCAACAATGCCTTTTGGGTATGCAGCCGGTTTTCGGCTTCATCCCAGACCACGCTTTGCGGGCCATCGATGACTTCGGCTGCGACTTCCTCGCCCCGGTGCGCCGGCAGGCAATGCATGAATACGGCGTCGCGGGCGGCAATCTGCATCATGTCACCATCCACCTGCCAGTCCGCAAAATCACGCATGCGTTCTGCATTTTCCGCCTCGAAGCCCATGGAAGTCCACACGTCGGTGGTGACCAGATCGGCGCCACGTGCAGCGTCCATCGGGTCGGCAAACTGCACAAAATGGCTGCTGTCGTGCAGGCCGGCGCGCTCGGCCTCTACTTCATAGCCAGGCGGCGTCGAGACATGGACGTTGAAATCAAATAGCTCGGCGGCCTGCAACCAGGTAGTGCAGACATTGTTGGAATCGCCGATCCAGGCCACGGTCTTGCCCTGGATGGGGCCGCGATGCTCGATAAAGGTGAAGATGTCGGCGAGAATCTGGCAGGGGTGGTATTCATTGGTCAGGCCGTTGATGACCGGCACCCGCGAATGCCTGGCGAAACGCTCGATGATTTCCTGTTCAAAAGTGCGGATCATCACCACATCGCTCATGCGCGAAATGACTTGCGCCGCATCTTCCACCGGCTCGCCGCGGCCGAGTTGTGAATCGCGCGTATTCAGGTAAATCGCCGCGCCGCCCAGTTGATGCATGCCGGCTTCAAATGACAAACGGGTGCGCGTGCTGGCCTTCTCGAAAATCATCACCAGCGTGCGGTCCTGCAAGGGCCAGTAACGCTCATAAGACTTGAAGCGTGCCTTGATGCGCTGGCTGCGGGTGAAGACATGCGCCAGTTCATCGCGCGTCAGGTCGCGCAATTGCAGGAAGTGCCGGGGCATGGCGGCTGACACAGTCATTCCTTGAGAAATTCAAGGATGATGGGCGCGAGACCGGCGACCAGCTCCGCGCCTTCGGCGTCGCTCATCACCAGCGCCGGCAGCAGGCGCACCACTTTTTCCGCTGTTACGTTGATGAGCAGTCCTTTGCCCAGCGCACGCTTGACCAGCTCGCCGCAGGG
>JBAQUE010000049.1:0-32425 GCA_049297315.1 Rugosibacter sp. | reverse complement strand
GCGTGGCATGGATGACGGACATCGAAAAATATTTCTCTTTCGTGCTCACCATGTTTCTCGCTTTTGGCGCCACCTTTGAAGTGCCGGTGGTGGTGGTGGTCCTCGTCAAAACGGGGCTGGTCAGTATCGAAAAACTGCGTGAATGGCGGCCCTATGTGATCGTCGGCGCATTTGTCGTCGGCGCGGTTTTTACGCCACCCGATGTGGTCTCGCAGTTCATGATGGCGGTGCCGATGTGGCTGCTGTTTGAGGCGGGAGTTTTCCTGGCGAGCCTCATCGCCCGTCCGCTGGCCAGCGCGACCAGCGAACCGTAGCCTTACTCCCGCGGTGGTTTCGGCCGTTTGCCTATCGTGACATCGGCAGTGATGTCCTGACCCGCGCGCTTCAGCTTGAGGCGCGCCACCTTGCCGGGTTCCAGTGTGGCAACCATTCCCAGCATGGATTGGGCATCTTTTACCGGTCTGCCGGCAATGTCCAGCAGCACATCGCCGGGCTTGATGCCGGCCCGGTCGGCGGGGGCGCCGCGCATCACGCCGGCGATCAGCGCGCCTTCGGTATTGGGCAGCTTGAACGATTCGGCCAGCTCCGGCGTGATTTCCTGCATCTCGACGCCGATCCAGCCACGGGTGACGGAACCATTCTTGATGATCTGCTCCATCACGGTTTTGGCCAGTGACACCGGAATGGCGAAACCGATGCCCATCGAACCGCCGCTTTGCGAATAAATCGCGGTATTGATGCCGATCAAGTTGCCATTAGTGTCAATCAGCGCGCCACCCGAATTGCCGGGGTTGATCGCCGCATCCGTCTGGATGAAGTTTTCAAAGGTGTTGATGCCCAGATGCGAGCGACCGAGCGCGGAAACGATGCCCGAAGTGACGGTTTGCCCGACGCCGAACGGGTTGCCGATGGCCAGCACGGTATCGCCGACGCGCAGGCTGTCGCTGTTGCCAAAGGTGATGACGGGCAGCTTGTGGCCTGCCGGAATGCGCAGCACGGCGAGGTCGGATTCAGGGTCGGAGCCGACCACGGTCGCCTTGTACTTGTGGCCATCGTTGCTGGCGACTTCGATCTCATCCGCGCCATCGACGACATGGAAATTGGTCAGGATATAACCTTCGGGTGAAACCACCACGCCACTGCCCAGGCCAACGCGGTTCTGCGGCTCGCCATCCTGGTCATCGCCAAAGAAATGGCGGAACAGCGGATCATTCTGTAATGGGTGGCGAGGCCGTTTGACTTCCTGGCTGGTATAAACATAGACGACAGCAGGGATAGCCTTTTGTGCCGCATCGGCATACGAGCCGGGGCGCTGGTCACTCGCTGCTTCGATGACGGTGGCTACCGGCGTGGTGACGGGGGTGACAGGCCAGTAAGCCAACCATTCGGGTTTGAGCGTCTTGACGGAGAACAGGATGGCGACGCAGACAGTAATCGTTTGGGCGAAAGTGAGCCAGAGGCGGCGCATAATTGGATTTTTCAGTAATTGAAAAGGTTGAACCGGATTGAAAACAATGCAACGTGAGGATTTGCGGGCGCATCTGGATGGCTTGCTCGACGCCGCGCGCTTTCGTGATTATTGCCCAAATGGCCTGCAAGTGGAAGGCAGGGCAGCGGTCCGCCGCGTGGTTTGTGGCGTCACCGCCAGCCAGGCCTTGATTGATGCGGCCATCGCCCAGCGCGCCGACGCCCTGCTGGTGCATCACGGCTGGTTCTGGAAAAGCGAGGACGGGCGTGTCACTGGCTACCGCAAACAGCGCATGGCGAACTTGCTGGCGCATGACATCAGCCTGTTCGCCTACCACCTGCCGCTGGATGCGCATCCCACGCTGGGCAATAACGCGCAACTGGCGGCGCGACTTGGCTGGACTGTCGAAGGACGCTTTAGCGAGCAGGACATCGGCTTTTTCGGCGTCCCGCCAGCGCCGACTTTTGCCGGTGACCTGGCCGTTGCCGTCGAACGCAGCCTGGGGCGTGCGCCCTTGCTGATCGGCGATGCGGCGCGTCCGGTAAAACGTATCGCGTGGTGCACCGGCGGCGCGCAGGATTATTTTGAAGAAGCGCTGGCCACCGGCGCGGATATTTTTGTCTCCGGCGAAATTTCGGAGCAGACCGTGCATCTGGCGCGCGAAACCGGCGTGGCCTACTTGGCGGCAGGCCATCATGCGACGGAGCGCTATGGCGTGATGGCGCTGGCCAGGCATCTGCGCGAAACCTGCGCTATCGACTGTGAATTCATCGATATCGACAATCCGGTGTAATCAGCGCAAGCGAAAACTCACCGGCAGCAGCGTCTGGCGCGGGTTGCCGGGCAAGGCGCCGATATGCCGGGCGGCGTCGAGCGCCGCTTCATCAAGCAGGGCATGGCCGGAGCTCTTGGCGATTTCTATGGCCTGGATTCCTCCCTTGCTATCCAGGGACAGCAAAAGCACGACATCGCCTTCCAGCCCCTGGTCTACTGCGGACTGCGGATAAAACAAGTGCTTCGAGAGCATGGCCTGGGCACGCTGCAGGGATTTGCCGGACAGTTTTTGCGGGGCTGCCTGGTGCGCTGGCTGCGGCCTGTTGTCGGGGGCGGTGCTGGCGGCCGTATCGGCCATGGTGACTGGCGTGGCAGCCTGCTGCCGCAACGTCGCTTCAAGCGGTGTGCGTACTGCTCGCGCAGGGGATAGCCATGCCGGGGCGCATAGCAATACAAGATGAATGCCCAGGCTGACCAGGCCAGCGAGAAATAGCCGCATGGCAGAATTTTAGAGGTTTGCTGGTGGTTGCATGGGGTTTGTTCCCTATAGCGTGTTTTCTATGTGGCGATTTTTGCACCAAGGTGTAGCGCGATGCGCTGTCAAGGTGCGGACCTTGCGTTAAAGGCAGCGGAAACCAGTGGTTTTGCCTATTTTGGATAAAGGCATAGATTCTGCTTATCTAACTATCAATCACTTTAGCGTCTGCCCCACATGAAACCAGCCTATGACGAAATGCGTGATGCCGATAACCGCGTCCGCGCCAGTTATCAAAGCTTTGCCAGCTGGCTTGAAGCAACCTCGCCGGAGGTGATTGCGAAGAAGCGCCGGGAAGCTGATCTGGCGTTTCACCGCGTCGGCATCACGTTTGCCGTGTATGGTGACGAGAACTCCCCCGGTTCGGAACGCCTGATTCCATTCGATATCGTGCCGCGCATCATTGCCGCCCAGGAGTGGCGGCAGATGGAGGCCGGCTTGCGCCAGCGGGTCAAGGCGCTGAATGCCTTTTTGCACGACGTCTATCACGATCAGGAAATCATCAAGGCGGGGCGCATCCCGGCGCAGCAAATTCTCGGCAACGCGCAGTACCGCAAGGAAATGCAGGGCGTCGATGTGCCTGGCGACATTTATGCGCACATCGCCGGCGTCGATCTGGTGCGCGCGGGGGAAGGCGAGTATTACGTCCTGGAAGACAACCTGCGTACGCCATCGGGCGTTTCCTACATGCTCGAAGACCGCAAGATGATGATGCGCCTGTTCCCTGAATTGTTCTCCCGCCAGGCGATCGCGCCGGTCGAGCATTATCCGGATTTGCTGCTCGACAACTTGCGTTCCGTCGCGCCCGAGGGTGAAAGCCATCCGAACGTGGTGGTGATGACGCCAGGACAGTTCAACAGCGCTTATTTCGAGCATGCCTTCCTGGCCCAGCAAATGGGCGTCGAACTGGTCGAGGGCAATGACCTTTTCGTGCGTGATGACACGGTGTTCATGCGCACCACGCACGGCCCGCGGCGCGTGCATGTGATCTACCGCCGCATTGATGACGATTTTCTCGACCCGCTGGCTTTCCGCAAGGATTCGGCGCTGGGTGTGCCCGGCCTGTTTGCGGCCTACCGCGCAGGCCGCGTGACCTTGGCCAACGCCGTTGGCACGGGCATCGCCGACGACAAGGCGATGTATATCCATGTGCCCGAGATGATCCGTTTCTATTGCGGTGAAGAGCCTATCCTGTCCAACGTACCGACGCATGACCTGGGCAAGTCGAAGGAATTGCAATATGTGCTGGACCACCTGTCCGAACTGGTGGTCAAGGAAGTGCATGGCTCCGGCGGTTACGGCATGCTGGTGGGGCCGGCGGCCAGCAAGGAGGAAATCCGCCTGTTCCGTGAAAAAATCATCGCTGATCCGGCGCGTTATATCGCGCAGCCGACGCTGGCGCTTTCCACCTGCCCGACCTTTGTGGACAGTGGCGTCGCGCCACGGCATATCGACTTGCGGCCTTTTGTCCTGTCTGGCAAGGACATCACGATGGTGCCTGGCGGCTTGACCCGCGTTGCGCTGAAGGAAGGGTCGCTGGTGGTGAATTCCTCGCAGGGCGGGGGCACCAAGGATACCTGGGTGCTGGAGAACTGAGATGCTGTCATCCACCGCCGATCACCTGTTCTGGATGGCGCGCAGCATGGAGCGCGCCGAAAATACCGCACGCATGCTGGACGTGACCTACCGCATGTCGCTGCTCAAGCATTCGATGGATGTGTTCAACGAATGGCGCGCGATGTTGTCCATCAGTGGCCTGCATGACGAGTTCAAGGAGCATTACGCTGAAGTGACTCCGGCGAATGTCATGTATTTCATGGTGCTGGATGCACGTAATCCGGGCAGCATTTACAGCAGCCTTTATAAGGCGCGTGAAAATGCGCGCGCCGTGCGCGGCGCGATCACCTCGGAAATGTGGGAGGCGCTCAACCATACCTGGCTGGAGATGCGCGAGCGGCAAATGCGCGGCATGCCCGAAGATGGGGTCTCCGAGTTTTTCGACTGGGTCAAGGAGCGCTCGCACCTGTCGCGCGGGATCACGTATGGCACCTTGTTGCAGGATGATGTGTTCCGTTTCTTGCGGCTGGGCACTTTTCTGGAGCGTGCCGACAACACGGCGCGTATCCTTGATGTGAAATATCACATCTTGCTGCCCAGCCTGGACGATGTCGGCGGCGCGGTGGATTACTACCAATGGAGCGCCCTGTTGCGTTCGGTTTCGTCTTTTGAGGCCTACCGCAAGACTTATCGCGATGTGATCACGCCCATGCGGGTCGCCGAGCTGCTGGTGCTGCGCCCCGACATGCCGCGTTCATTGGCCGCCTGCCTGCAGGAAGTCAATCGCCTGGTGCAGGAAATCAATGGCCCGCGTTCCAGCGAATTATCCCGCCGTTGCGGGTTGCTGAATGCCGAATTGTCCTTCGGCGCTGTGGATGATATTTTTGACCAGGGTCTGCACGAATACCTGAATGAGTTTCTGGAGCGCATTTATGAGCTGGGCGACCTGATCAATACCACGTATTTCTGGTCGGTCGACGAATGAGATGGGGGAAATCAAACCCTCTGCCGCTTGCCCTTCACGGTGTGTTCCGTTAAGGTTCAACCCTTTTCCCATCGACAGGTTTTGCCATGACGTACTGTGTCGCCACCATGATCGACGCCGGGTTGGTGTTCGCGTCGGATTCACGCACCAATGCCGGTGTAGACAACATTTCCACGTTCCGCAAGATGAAGGTTTTCGAGCAGCCGGGCGAGCGGGTCATCATTATGGTCTGCTCCGGCAACCTGGCGATAACGCAAGCCACGATCAGCCATCTCGAACTGGCGATCCGGCACAATGCCGGGCAGAACCTGTTGAAGGTGACTTCAATGTACGAGGTGGCTGACTTGGTGGGTACCGCGCTACGCGAAGTGCGCCACCGCGATGGACCGTTCCTCATGGAAAACAATGTGGATTCCAACGCCAGTTTCATTGTGGGCGGCCAGATTGCCGGGGAATACCAACGCCTGTTCATGGTGTATTCCGAAGGCAACTTCATCGAGGCGACGCCCGAGACGCCGTATTTCCAGATTGGCGAGGTGAAATACGGCAAGCCGATCATTGACCGGGTCATTACCGCAGGCACCAGCCTGGATGACGCCATCAAATGCGTACTGGTGTCGTTCGATTCGACCATGCGCTCAAACCTGACGGTTGGCCCACCGATAGACCTGGCCTGCTATGACCGGGATGCGTTGCATTTGTCGCACTCGCGGCGCTTTGATGAGAACGATCCTTATATGCGCACCTTGAGCCAGGGCTGGAACGAGGGCGTGCGCCTGGCGTTTGCCCAACTGCCGAATTTTGAATGGAACTAGACGTGCTGAGTCCGCCGATAGGTTAAGACCTGTTTGGCGGAGCGACGCCGTGGAGAAAATGCAATGACTATTCGCGTCGCTTTGAATCACCAAAGTGTTTATCGTTTTGACCGCCAGGTCAAACTGTGGCCGCACGAGATTCGCTTGCGGCCTGCCGTGCATAGCCGCACGCCGATCCTGAGTTATTCGCTGAACATCCAGCCAGAGCCGCACTTCATCAACTGGCAGCAGGATCCGTTTGGCAACTGGGTCGCCCGCCTGGTTTTCCCCGAGAATGCGACGGAACTTGAAATTACCGTCGATCTGGTTGCCGACATGACGGTGATCAACCCGTTTGATTTCTTCATGACGGAAGAGGCCGAGCGTTATCCGTTTGAATACCCGCCAGAACTGAAACGCGAACTGGCGCCGTATCTCGAAACCGAACCGGCCGCGCCGATTTTCAAAGCCTGGCTGGCGCGCACCAAGAGCGAGTTGATCCAGCCGAAAATGCGCACCATCGACATGCTGATCGCCATCAACCAGCGTGTGCAGCGCGACATCAGCTACATCGTGCGCATGGAGCCGGGGGTGCAAACACCGGAGCAGACGCTGGAGCTCAAATCCGGCTCCTGCCGCGATTCGGCCTGGCTGCTGGTGCAGGCCTTGCGTCATTGCGGCCTGGCGGCGCGCTTCGCTTCGGGGTATTTGATCCAGCTGGTGGCGGACGTCAAGGCGCTCGACGGCCCATCCGGCACGGCGGTTGACTTCACGGATCTGCACGCCTGGGCGGAAGTTTATATTCCCGGCGCCGGCTGGATCGGACTGGATGCGACCTCTGGTTTATTGGCTGGCGAAGGGCATATTCCGCTGGCATGTACCGCGATGCCCTCGTCCGCCGCGCCGGTGATCGGCGCAACGGGCAAGTGCGAAACGCATTTTGATTTTTCCATGCAGGTCACGCGCATCCATGAAGACCCGCGTGTGACCAAGCCTTACACGTCAGCGCAATGGCAGGCGATGCAGGACATTGGCCATCAGGTCGATGCCGAGCTGAAAAAGCATGACGTGCGGCTGACCATGGGCGGCGAGCCGACCTTCGTGTCGATTGACGACATGGAAGGCGCGGAGTGGAATTTCACCGCATTGTCCGACAAGAAAAGCGAGCTGTCGCGCGAGTTGCTGCTGCGCCTGAAAGCGGCGTTTTCACCCGGCGCGATGGTGCATTTTGGCCAGGGCAAATGGTATCCCGGCGAGCCCTTGCCGCGCTGGGCGCTGGGCTGCTACTGGCGCGCCGATGGCCATCCGCTGTGGCATGACGAAAAGCTCATCGCCACCCAGACGCCTGCCAAGCCGCATACCGTGCAGGATGCCAAGCGCTTCATAGATCACCTGACGCAGATGCTGGGGCTGGATAGCCGGTTTGCGATTCCGGCGTATGAGGATGTGGTCTACAACATCGACCAGGAACAACGCTGGCCGAAGAATTTTGACCCGTTGAAGCTGGATTTGAAAGAGGCGGATGAGCGCCGGCGCATCGCGGCCTTGATCGAAAAAGGGCTCGGCGAAGTGGCGGGTTATGTGCTGCCGTTGAAAGCCGTGCATGCGTCACCGGCCAAGGATGAAAGCCGCCGTGTCGCCAGCGCCGACTTTTTATCCAGCCCCTGGCCTTTGCGCCGCGAGCATCTGTATCTGGTGCCGGGCGATTCGCCCATGGGCTTGCGCCTGCCGCTGGCCTCCTTGCCGGTGGTCGCGCCCGAAGATCAGGAAGAGGAATTTGCCCGCGATCCTTTTGATGAGACCGGCGCATTGCGCGTATTGCCCAAGGTGCGCAGCGCACCGAAATCCGTGAAAACCGTCAAGGCGGAATACGCCCCGCATGAGATCGTGCATACCGCCTTGTGCGTCGAGGTGAGGGAGGCCGTGCTGCATGTGTTCCTGCCGCCCGTGCCGCTGCTGGAAGATTTTGTGGATATGATCGATGCGGTGGAAAAAACCGCTGCGGCCCTGGCTTTGCCCGTGCGCATCGAAGGCTATTCGCCGCCGAACGATCCGCGTCTCAAGGTGTTCAAGATCACGCCCGACCCCGGGGTGATTGAAGTCAATATCCATCCGGCGCAGTCCTGGCCGGAGCTGGTGGAAAACACGCAAGCCTTGTACGAGGCGGCGCGGCTCTCGCGGCTGGGCACGGATAAATTCATGCTCGATGGCCGCCACACCGGCACCGGCGGCGGCAATCATCTGACGCTGGGTAGCGCAACGCCTGCCGATTCGCCCTGCCTCAGGCGGCCGGATTTGCTGATGAGCCTGATTACCTACTGGCAGAACCATCCGGCGTTGTCTTATCTTTTTTCCGGCATGTTCATCGGTCCGACCAGCCAGTCGCCGCGCGTGGATGAGGCGCGGCACGAAAGCCTGTATGAGCTGGAAATCGCCTTTCAGCAAATGCAGGCGCGCTTGAAGCCCGGCGAGGAAACCTTGGCGCCCTGGCTGGTGGATCGTCTGCTGCGCAACTTGCTGATTGATTTGTCCGGCAACACGCATCGTGCCGAATTCTGCATCGACAAGCTGTATTCACCCGATGGTCCGGCCGGGCGTTTAGGCTTGCTGGAATTCCGCGGCTTCGAGATGCCGCCGCACGCGCAGATGAGCCTCTTGCAAATGCTGCTGCTGCGCGCGCTGGTGGCGCGTTTCTGGCAGGCGCCGTATCGCGGCCGCCTGACCCGCTGGGGCACCGGCCTGCATGACCGCTTCATGCTGCCGCATTATGTGGCGCAGGACATGCACGACGTGGTGCAGGATTTGCAGCAGGCCGGCTACGCCTTTGCCTTCGAATGGTTCGCCCCCTTCATTGAGTTCCGTTTTCCGCGCTATGGCACGGTGGTGTATCACGGCATCGAGATCGAATTGCGCCAGGCCATCGAGCCCTGGCATGTGCTGGGCGAAGAAGTCGGCGCTGGCGGCACGGCGCGGTATGTCGATTCGTCGGTGGAACGCCTGCAAGTGAAGGTGCGCCACATGAACGATACGCGCCACATCCTCACCTGCAATGGCCGCCAGGTACCGCTCAACCCGACCGGCGCGCCGGGCGAATATGTGGCTGGCGTGCGCTATCGCGCCTGGGCGCCGCCTTCGGCGCTGCACCCGACCATCGGCGTGCACAGCCCGCTGGTGTTCGACCTGGTGGACACCTGGAATGGCCGCTCGATTGGCGGTTGCACCTACCATGTCACGCATCCGGGCGGCCGCAGTTACGAGACTTTCCCGGTCAATGCCAATGAGGCGGAATCCCGCCGTGTGGCGCGTTTCTGGCCCCATGGCCACACGCCGGGTGAGATGCACGTCCGGCGCGAAGGCCGCAACCCCGATTACCCGCTGACGCTGGACTTGCGCCGCGCGACCGAGACCTGGACGGAGGCCGCACAGCAGCAGATGCAGCAATAGCCCCATGGGCCGGCTGCCCCGCCTTTATACTGTGCGGCATGAAAACAGGACTTGCGGTTTTTTTGCTTTTGGCCGCCAGCTTGACGTGGGCGGCGGGTCTTCCGGATCGGGTGGCTTTCTCGGTCGCCATCGAGCGCGGCGATATGGCGCAGGCGCGTGCCTGGCTTGAGGAAGGGCTGCCAGCGGATTTCGCGGGGGATGTGCTCGGCAGCGGCCTGATGATAGCCGCCTGGGAAGGCAACCTGCCGATGATGGCCTTGTTCCTGGAACATGGCGCCGATGTCAATCAAGCCAATGCCCACGGCGAAACGGCGCTGCTGCTCGCCGCCTGGAAAGGGCGGGTAGACGCCGTGCGCTGGCTGCTTGCGCGGGGCGCGCAAGCCAACCGGCCAGGCAAACAATGGTCGGCTTTGCATTACGCCGCATTTGCCGGCCATGCGGATATCGTGAGCTACCTGCTGGCGCAGGGCGCCGATGCGAATACCCTGTCGCCGAATGGTTCAACGCCATTGATGATGGCCGCGCGCGAAGGCCAGACGGCGATTGCCGGGCAATTGCTGGCCGCGGGTGCGCGCGGCGCCATGGTCAATGACAATGGCGAGAATGCCGTGCTCTGGGCGATGCGCAACAACAACCTGGACATCGCCAAGGCCATTGCCGGCAGCAAGGATTTTTCGGCGCTCGCCGAGCGTCCGGCGGAATCGTGGGGCCGTGCGGTGCGGTCACAGCCGGTGCCGGATCGCGCAGACCAGCTTCTGGCGCAGGCCCGAAAAATGGAAGCGGCAGGCCGGCCGGATGTGGCCTTGAAATACTATCGTTCGGCGCTGCTGGCGATCCGCACGGCAGAGCGGGCCGCGGGCAAGACCGCCACGCCGCGTGCGGTGACCGGCCTGGTGATTTCAGCGCAGCGCGGCAATCCGGCGGCGCAAACGGCGGGGCTGCGCTATGCCACGCCAGCCGCGGGCAATCCTGTAACCGGTGACGCGAATGATCCGGCAGAAGCGCTTTTGCGCCGCGCGCGCGAACTTGAAGCATCAGGCCGTCGCGGCGAGGCGTTGCAAGCCTACCGCCAAGCCGCTGCGCTGCTGCGTAACGCGCAAACCCCCTGACGTTGTTTGTTTTGTTTATTGCGGCTTCAGGCGGTGCGCGAAAACCTGGCGCAGCTTGGCCGCCTTGGGCGCGACGACAAACTGGCAGTAAGGCTGCTGCGGATTATTCGCGAAATAGTCCTGGTGATAGTCCTCCGCCGGCCAGAAAGTCGGCGCTGGCGACACGGCGGTGACCATGGGGTCAGGCCAGATATGCGCTGCGCTGAGTTCGGCGATCAGCGCCTGAGCGATGG
Organism: Rugosibacter sp.; assembly: GCA_049297315.1. Classification (GTDB taxonomy): domain Bacteria; phylum Pseudomonadota; class Gammaproteobacteria; order Burkholderiales; family Rhodocyclaceae; genus Rugosibacter. Next base: position 21,526 of record JBAQUE010000049.1, on the reverse strand, counting down.
CCGTTTGTTCCGCATCGTGGGTGAATATGACCGAGCGGTATTGTGTGCCCACATCGTTGCCCTGCCGATTGAGCGTGGTCGGATCGTGAATGGCGAAAAACGCTTCGAGCAACGTGCGGTAGCCGATCACCGCCGGATCGAAATGCACCTGCACGACTTCCGCATGGCCTGTCCGCCCACTGCATACGCTGGTGTAATCCGGGTTGTCAATGTGGCCGCCCGCATAGCCTGAGATGACCGAGTTGACACCGGCCAGTTGCACAAAGGCCGCTTCCAGGCACCAGAAACAGCCACCGCCCAGCGTGGCCAGGCCGAGGCTTGTTGTACTGCGTGTTGATGTGTCAGATTCTTGTGGCATGGAGGATTCGCTATCAACAGGTTGAGCAAGCCTGGCAATGTGCGCCATTGCACGGCATCTGCCCTGCATCATACCCTGCAAGCGCCATGCGCCCTCCGGCGATGCCTTGCGCTGTGCTATCATCCCGCGCCAATGTTGCAGTGCAGGGTGTGCATTCCCTGCATTTGCCTGCCTTTTGCCATTCCGTCCTGATCGCTATCCGTTCTTATCTTCAGTCACTGATCCCCATGCCACTGTCAGCCGCCAGGGTTCCCCGCAGCAGAATCCACACCCGCCGCATCGAAATCGAGGGCTGGCAGCGTGAGGACGGGTTGATTGAGCTCGATGCCCATCTGGTGGACGTGAAAGATACCGATTACCTGATGCCGCCACCCGCGGTGCGGCGGCCGAAAGGCGAACACCTGCATGAAATGCGGGTGCGTATCGCCATAGACCACGAGATGACAGTCCATGAGGCGGAAGCCTGTTCCGATGCCGTGCCTTATGCCGGTGGCTGCGACACGATAGGGCCGGCATACCAACAATTGGTCGGCCTGAACCTGATCAAGGGTTTTCGTCGCGCGGTCACCGAGCGTTTTGGCTCGGTGCGCGGTTGTGCGCATATCACGGAGTTGCTCAACGCCCTGCCAACAGTGGCCTTGCAAACGCTGACCAGCATCCAGCGTGATGCCGGCGTGCAGGACTGGAGTGATGATTATCCCCGGCAGCCTTTTCAGATCGGCCAGTGCCACGCGCTGGAAACCTCGACAGAGACGGTGCGGCGTTACTACCCGCGCTGGTTTCGTACTTCCGGCTCTTGAAGCAGAGAGATGCCGGCTTCCAATCGATTCATTTTTTAACACCAAGGATGACGCATGAAAATTCATGAATATCAGGCTAAAGAGCTCCTGAAAAAATTTGGGATGAACGTGCCGCGTGGCATTCCGTGCTTTTCTGTTGATGAAGCCGTGAAAGCCGCGGAAGAACTCACCAAGACCTGCGGCACCAAAGTGTGGGTGGTGAAAGCGCAAATCCACGCTGGTGGCCGCGGCAAGGGCGGTGGCGTGAAAGTGGCCAAGTCAATGGATGAAGTGCGCCAGTACGCCAGCCAGATTCTCGGCATGCAGTTGATCACGCACCAAACGGGCGCCGCAGGTCAAAAAGTGAATCGCCTGCTGATTGAAGAAGGCGCCGATATCAAGAAAGAGTATTACCTCGCGGTGTTGACCGATCGCGCCACGCAAAAGGTCGCGATCATGGCCTCCAGCGAAGGCGGCATGGACATCGAAGAAGTGGCGCATGCGACGCCGGAAAAAATCCTCAAGGAATTCGTCGATCCGCTGGTGGGGGTCACCGATCAGCAAGCGCTCAACCTGGCGCAAGGCATTGGCGTGCCGGCGGCGTCACAAGCCGATGCGGTCGTCCAGATCAAGGCGCTGTATGCCTGCTACATGGAAACCGACGCCAGCCTGGCGGAAGTCAACCCATTGATTCTCGAAGGCAGCGGCAAGATCAAGGCGCTGGATGCAAAATTCAACTTTGATCCGAACGCGTTGTTCCGCCATCCTGAAATCGTCGCCTACCGCGACCTGGATGAAGAAGACCCGGCAGAAATCGAAGCCTCCAAGTTTGACCTGGCCTATATCTCGCTGGACGGCAACATCGGTTGCCTGGTGAATGGCGCAGGCCTGGCCATGGCGACGATGGACACCATCAAATTGTTTGGCGCCGAGCCGGCCAACTTCCTTGACGTGGGTGGTGGCGCGACGACCGAGAAGGTCACCGAAGCCTTCAAGATCATGCTCAAGAACACAGCCGTCAAAGGCATCCTGGTGAACATCTTCGGCGGCATCATGAAGTGCGACACCATCGCCAATGGCGTGGTCACCGCAGCCAAGGAAACCCACCTCAGCGTGCCGCTGGTGGTGCGCATGAAGGGCACGAATGAAGAACTCGGCAAGCAGATCCTGAAAGACTCCGGCCTGCCGATCATTTCCGCCGACACGATGGCCGAGGCGGCCACCAAGATCGTCGCCGCTGTTCGCTGAGCATCAAGCTAAGGAAAACTCACATGTCCATTCTGATTGATAAAAACACCAAGGTCATCACGCAAGGCATCACCGGCAAGACCGGCCAGTTCCATACCGAAAAATGCCAGGAATACGCCAACGGCAAGAACTGTTTCGTGGCTGGCGTGAACCCGAAAAAAGCCGGTGAAAAGATTTTCGATATTCCGATTTATGCTTCTGTCAAGGAAGCCAAGTCAGAAACCGGGGCCACCGTTTCTGTGATCTATGTGCCGCCCGCAGGTGCCGCGGATGCGATCTGGGAAGCCTGCGAAGCCGACCTGGACCTGGCCATCTGCATCACCGAAGGCATCCCCGTGCGCGACATGCTGATGGTGCGCAACAAGATGAAGCACAAGGTCGCCGCTGGCGGCAAAGAGACGCTGTTGCTCGGCCCCAACTGCCCCGGCCTGATCACGCCGGATGAAATCAAGATCGGCATCATGCCTGGCCACATCCACCGCAAGGGACGCATCGGCGTGGTCTCGCGCTCCGGCACCTTGACCTACGAAGCGGTGGCGCAACTCACCGAAATCGGCTTGGGGCAATCCTCGGCAGTAGGCATCGGCGGTGATCCGATCAATGGCCTGAAGCACATCGACGTGATGCGCGCCTTCAATGACGACCCGGATACCGACGCCGTCATCATGATCGGCGAAATCGGCGGCCCGGACGAAGCGGATGCCGCGCTGTGGTGCAAGGCCAACATGAAAAAACCCATCGTCGGTTTCATTGCCGGCGTCACCGCCCCCGCCGGCAAGCGCATGGGTCACGCCGGTGCGTTGATTTCCGGCGGCGCCGATACGGCGGAAGCCAAGCTGGCTGTCATGGAAGACTGCGGCTTCAAGGTCACGCGCAACCCGTCGGAAATGGCCAAGTTGCTCAAGGCGATGCTGTAGAAAGGCGACACCCCGAGGGTGTTTCCTTCGGGGCGCACTGGCATGCGGCGCAAAGAAAAAGCCGTTCCGATGCAATCGGAACGGCTTTTTTATATGTGAAACGCCGAACTGGCTGACCACTGGCCGCCTGATTTTCAGCAAATGTCATAAAATCGATTGACGAAGTTGATGTCGGACTGTAAGAATTGGGCTTATTGCCCTGTTTTATTGGGGCTGTGACACGGGGCAGCGAGTAATGGGGAAATCCGGCTTCTGGAAAAGCGACAGTTTCTTTGGCATCGTCGTCAGCATTGTCATCCTCTTCGCGGGGAATGGCGATCTGCTGCAGGGCCTTGAGCGCAAGGCCTACGATCTGGGGGTCTCTGCCACGTCGCGCACGCCTTCCGCCAAGGTGGCGGTGATCGCCATCGACAAGGCCAGCATCGACAACATCGGCCGCTGGCCCTGGTCGCGCGAGGTCATGGCGGACATGGTGGAAAAACTTGCTGCGGCCAAGGCCAAGGTAATCGCCACCACGGTGTTTTATTCCGAGCCGCAGCGCGATCCTGGTCTGGCATATATCGACCAGTTGATGACGACCTGCGGCATGGCCGTGCCGGATGCGCCGCCGCCCGCGCCGCCGGCAGATATCGCCGTTGCGCCAGCGCGCCCCGCAGGAAGTACCCTTGGGGCGCCGACTTTTGCGGCGCCTTCCATCTGCCCGCAAATCGAACCGGTGTTGCGTGAAGCTGAGCAGAAACTCAATACCGATCGCCGCCTTGCCGAAGCGTTTGCCACGGCGGGGAATGTCGCCTTGCCGATGTTGTTCGTACTCGGCGAGCCGCGCGGCCGGCCGGACCAGGAATTGCCCGACTACATCAAAAAGAACGCGGTAAAAATGGCCGGCGGAGATGAGGCGCCGCCTTATCCGACCCTGGGCGTGGATGCCGGTGTCATCGAGCCGCTGGGCAAGACGGCGGCGGCCATCGGCCACCTCAACGTGACGCCCGACGTGGATGGCGCGATCCGCACCGATCCGCTGGTGCTGGGGCATTTCGACCAGACTTATCCCTCGCTGTCGCTGCTGGTGGCGGCGAAAAGCCTGAATCTCACGCCGGCGGACATCAGGGTCACGGCGGGCAGCCGGGTGCAACTGGGCAACCTCAAAATCGGCACGGACCCGGATACGCGGATGCTGACTTTCTTTTACAAGGACGTGGATGGCCAGTCACCCTTCCCGGTGGATTCTTTTTTCGATGTGAAAAGCGGCAAGATTCCGTATGACAAATATCGTGACAAGATCGTCCTGATCGGGCCGACATCCTCTTCGGTGAGCAGTGTTTTCGTCACCCCCGTCAATCCGGCCATGCCTTCGGTGTTGATGGAGGCGCATGCGGTGTCCAGCCTGCTTTCCGAACATTTTTTTGTCGCGCCGACCTGGGGCATCTGGGTTGAGCGGGCGGTGTTCCTGCTGATCGCGGCCTATCTCATCGGCCTGTTGCCGAGGATCAAGGCGGGCCTGGCGGCGGGGATTACGGCCACGCTGCTGCTGGCCTTGCTGGTGACGCATTTTGTGCTGATGACGACGCAATTGATGTGGCTGCAATTGATGGTGCCGGCGACCCTGCTGCTGGTTGGCCACCTGCTGCTGACCACCAAGCGTTTCCTGGTCACCGAGCGCGGCAAGGAAAAATCGGACGCCGATTCGGCCGAGTCCAACCGCATGCTGGGCCTCGCCTTCCAGGGGCAGGGCCAGTTGGACATGGCCTTCGACAAGTTCCGCAAATGCCCGATGGACAAGCAGTTGATGGAGAACATGTACAACCTGGCGCTGGATTTTGAACGCAAGCGCCAGTTCAACAAGGCCGAGGCGGTGTTCCGCTACATGTTTGAATTTGACCCCAAGTTCCGCGATCTGGAAACGCGATTGAACCGCGCCAGGCAGCTCTCTGAAACCGTGATCCTGGGCGGTGGCGGCAGCCGCAGCAATGCCAGCCTGATCGACACGGCGGGCAATGTCGAAAAGCCCATGCTGGGCCGTTATGAGATCGAAAAGGAACTGGGCAAGGGCGCCATGGGCGTGGTGTATATGGGCCGCGACCCGAAGATCAACCGCGTGGTGGCGATCAAGACCATGGCGTTATCGCAGGAGTTTGAAGGCGATGAGCTGGTCGAGGTCAAGGAGCGGTTTTTCCGCGAGGCGGAAACGGCAGGGCGGCTCAATCATCCCAACATCGTCACCATGTTCGATGCCGGTGAAGAGCATGACCTGGCTTATATCGCGATGGAATTCCTCAAAGGCCAGGATCTGGTGCCCTACACCAAGCCGGACCAATTGATGCCGTTGCCGCGCGTCTTGAGCATTGTCGCGCGCGTTGCGGATGCCTTGTCCTATGCGCATGCAAACCACGTTGTGCACCGCGACATCAAACCGGCCAACATCATGTATGAGCCGGAATCGGACCAGGTCAAGGTCACCGACTTTGGCATCGCGCGCATCACCGATTCGTCAAAAACCAAGACCGGCATGGTGCTCGGCACGCCTTCCTACATGTCACCCGAACAACTCGCCGGCAAGAAGATTGATGGCCGCTCCGATCTCTTCTCGCTGGGCGTCACGCTGTACCAGATGGCCTGCGGCAAGTTGCCGTTCGAGGGAGACTCGATGGCGCAGTTGATGTTCAAGATCGCCAACGAGCCGCATCCCGATATCCGCAGCATGAGTGCGGATTTGCCGGAGAGCCTGGTGGCCATCATCGACAAGGTGCTGACCAAAGACCCCGACCAGCGTTATCAAACCGGTGCGGAGTTTGCTCAGGATATCCGTACCTGCCTGGCGATGATGGGTAGCGCTGGAGCAAGCAATGGTTCTGGTCTGGACATCAGCATTTAAGGATACGCATGGAACTTGACGCAGTACTGGAAATGGTGGCGCAGAGCGATCCGGGCATGGTGCGCTCGAACAACGAAGACTCGGTCATGGCCAACGCGGCCTGTGGCCTGGCGGTTCTTGCCGATGGCATGGGGGGCTATAACGCGGGCGAGGTGGCCAGCGGCATGGCTACGGCCCTGCTCGGCGCGGAGCTGGAAAAGGCTTTCGTTGCACGTGCGCCGGATGCGCGGGATGTTTCCGGCAGGCCTTGGGCGCACATTGTGCTGGAGACCGAGATCGTCCGTGCGAATGGCGCGATTTATCAGGCTGCGCAAAGCCAGCCGCAATATGCAGGCATGGGTACCACGCTGGTGGTGGGCGTGTTCCATGACAACAAGCTGACGGTCGCCCACATCGGCGATTCACGCCTGTACCGCTTGCGCGGTGAAGCCTTTGAACAAATCACCCGTGACCATTCCCTGCTGCAGGAACAGATCGACAGCGGCATGCTCACCCGCGAACAGGCGCGGCATTCGCAGAACAAGAATCTGGTGACGCGGGCTGTCGGCATCGATGCCGAAGTCCTGCCGGAAATACATGATCACGAAGTCCTGCCGGGCGATATTTACCTGTTGTGTTCCGACGGCCTGAATGACATGGTCGAGGACGACGAAATCGGCATGACGCTGGGCATGCTGTCGGCTAATCTTGAATTATGTGCAACGCAGTTGATCCAAATGGCCAACGACAATGGCGGCCGTGACAATGTTTCCGTAATCCTGGTCAAGGTAAAAGGCGAGTATCCGGCCGCACGGGGCTGGTGGCGGCGTTTCCTGGCCTGGTTCAAGTGATGAAGTATTTTTCCTGAAGGAAGAACAGAATGGCCAAACTCATACTCAGCATTGAAGGTGCGACACTCAAGGAAATCCCGTTGACCAAGGGACGGACAACCATCGGCCGCAGGCCGCAAAACGACATCCAGATCGACAACCTGGCGATCTCGGGTGAGCATGCTGTATTGGTCATGATAGGCAACGATGTGTTTATCGAGGATATCAACAGCACCAATGGCACATTTGTGAATGGCCAGCAGGTCAAAAAACAATTACTGCAGAACGGCGATACTATCGAACTGGGTAAATACAGCCTCAAATATGCCAGCGAAACCGCACAGCCTGCCCCGGGAATGGATTTTGAAAAAACCATGATTCTGCGCCCTGGCGCGGTAGCGCCCCCTGCGCCACCGCCAGATCCACCGGCTGACAGATCCGCACATCAGGCGACCAGCGCCGGCATGATGGCGCAACCCGTTTCGGCGCCTGCTGCCCCTGCGCCCGCCACACCCCCTTTGGGCGTGATCCAGATCATTTCCGGCGGCAATGCCGGCAAGCAGCTTGACTTGGTCAAGACGCTCACCACGCTGGGCAAGCCAGGGGTACAGGTGGCGGTTATTGCGCGCCGGCCCCATGGCTATTTTATTACCCATGTGGAAGGTGCGAGTTTTCCCGTGGTCAATGGTCAAATGATCGGCACGCAGGCGCACCAGCTCAATGATCACGCCATCATTGAGCTGGCTGGCGCCAAGATGGAATTCTTCCTGAAGAATTGATGCCGGCTTGATTGATCACACGGGGTAATTCTTGAAACAGCATCTTCCCCGCTATCTCCTCGGGTTTCTACTGCTTTTGGGGCTGCTGGGCCATTCAGCCCGCATTTACCAGATACCGATCATCAATAACCTTGACTTGATTATCTACGATGTGAAGATGCGTCTCACCATGCCGCAGACCATGGATCAGCGGATAGTCATTCTGGATATTGACGAGAAGTCTCTAGCCGAGCAAGGGCGCTGGCCATGGGGACGCGACAAGCTGGCGCACTTGACGGATATCTTGTTTGACCACTACCAGGTCAGGCAGGTAGGTTTCGACGTCGTATTCGCCGAGCCGGATGCAAGTTCCGGCCTCCAGTCGTTGGAACTGCTGGCCAAAAAGGAACTGCGTGACGTTCCCGGTTTCCAGGCCACATTACGCGATTTACGGCCCCGGCTTGATTTTGATGCACAGTTTGCTGCCGCCATGAAAGGGCGATCAGTGCTGCTCGGCTACTATTTTTCCCGCAGGGAAGGCGGTACAAGCTCTGGCGCCATTCCTGCGCCGGTATTACCTGCGGGCACTTTCAGCGGCCGGCGTATCGGTTTTACCCGGTGGGTCAGTTATGGCGGCAACTTGCCGATATTCCAGCAAGCGGCGGCAGGCGGCGGGCATTTCAATCCATTGGTTGATTTTGATGGTATTTCCCGCCGGGTACCGCTGCTGGTCGAGTATCAGGGGCAGTACTATGAATCCCTGGCGCTGGCCATGGTGCGCGACCTGCTCGGCCATCCGGCGATTATGCCCGGCTATCCGGAAGGTTCTGGTGCATCGAGCGCCTACGCCGGCATGGAATGGCTGGACCTGCCAGTCAAGGATGGAGAAGTGCTGCGCATTCCGGTGGATGAAAACGTGGCGACGCTGGTGCCTTTTCGTGGCTATCAGGGCAGCTTCCCTTACGTGTCTGCTACGGATGTGCTCAACGGCCGCGTGCCGCACGAGCGGCTTGCCGGCCGCATTGTGCTGGTCGGCACGACTGCGCCGGGGTTGATGGACTTGCGCGCCACCCCGGTAGGCGCTTCCTATGCCGGCGTCGAGATACATGCCAATTTGATTGCTGGCCTGCTGGATGGCGCTTTAAAGCACAAGCCAGCGTATATCCTTGGCGCGGATGTTCTCATGCTGCTGCTGGTGGGCTTGCTGATGATTTTCCTCTTGCCGCTGCTCTCGCCCTTTCGTGCGACAGTTCTCGGCCTCATTGTGCTGCTGTTATTGCTGAGCATCAATTTTGCGTTCTGGCATGTCAGCAATGTGGTTTTGCCATTGGCCAATGGACTGATCGTCATCAGCCTGCTGTATACCCTGAACATGTCCTGGGGATATTTTGTTGAGTCGCGTACCAAGCGCCAGTTGACGGGCCTGTTTGGCCAGTATGTGCCACCGGAACTGGTTGAGGAAATGAGCCGTGATCCGGAGCATTACAGCATGGCCGGACGCAAGGCCGAACTCACCGTGCTGTTTTCCGACATACGCGGATTTACCACCATTTCGGAAGGACTGGAGCCCGATGAGCTGGCGGCGCTGATGAACCAATACCTGGGCGCCATGACCATCATCGTGCGCCAGCACCGCGGCACGCTGGACAAGTATATCGGCGACGCCATCATGGCTTTCTGGGGGGCGCCGGTGGATGATGCGGAGCATGCCAAAAATGCCGTGCTGACCGCTTTGGAAATGCATGTCGCGCTTGAGGATCTGAACAAAAAATTTGCGCAACGCGGCTGGCCGACGCTTAAAATTGGCGTGGGCGTCAATAGCGGGCCGATGACAGTCGGCGACATGGGCTCGCCGGTACGCCAGTCTTATACGGTGATGGGCGATGCAGTCAACCTGGGTTCACGTCTGGAAGGCATCACCAAGCAATATGGCGTAGGCATCGTTGTCGGTGAAAGCACGCGCGAGCAGCTCAAAAAAGAATTTGTTTTCCGCGAACTGGACCGTGTGCGCGTCAAGGGCAAGGATGCCCCGGTGGGCATCTATGAACCGATGGGTGAGGAAGGCAAGGTTTCCCGCGATGACCTGGAAGAGATTAAGCTATGGAACCAGGCGCTGCGTGCCTATCGTGCCCAGGACTGGGATCAGGCGGAAGTCATGCTGCTCAATTTGACACGCATCAAGCCGCGTTATCTGTATGATCTATACGGCGAACGCATCCAACATTTGCGCCGCCAGCCGCCCGGTGAAAATTGGGATGGTGTTACCACCTTTGAAACGAAATGATATGAAAATACGCATTCTCGGCTGTAGCGGTGGCATTGGTGGCCCCCATTTGCGCACCACTTCATTCCTCATCGACCAGGATATCCTGATCGATGCGGGGACTGGCGTGGGCGACCTGTCGATTGACGAGCTGGTCAAAATTGACCATGTGTTCATCACCCATTCCCATCTTGACCATGTGACCTCCCTGGCATTCATTGTTGACTCGGTAGGCGACAGGCGTGAGCGTCCCCTGATAGTGCACGCAACGCAAGCGACTATCGAGATTCTGCATACCCACATTTTCAATTGGGTCATCTGGCCCGACTTCAGTGTGCTTCCGTCAGAGGACAAGCCTTTCCTGACTTTTTCACCCATCCATGCAGGCCAGGCCGTTGATATCGAGGGGCGCAAGATTACGCCCCTCCCCGCTAACCATACCGTTCCTGCTGTTGGTTACCAGATTGATTCTGGACGCGGAAGTCTTGTGTTTTCGGGCGATACAGGCCCATGCCCGGATTTCTGGACATCTGTCAATAAAATCGAGAACTTGCGCTACCTGATCATCGAGTGCGCTTTTCCTGATCGGGAAATGCAATTGGCCAAGGCATCGTTGCACCTGTGTCCCAGCATGCTGATGGACGAATTGGCGCAATTAGAACGTGCTGCCAAGATACTCATCACCCATCTCAAACCAGGCCAAATTGAATTGACCATGCATGAAATACAGGCAGGCGTAGGCACCCACCATCCTGACATGTTGCAGGAAAACCAGGTATTCGAGATATGAGAAACCATCATATGTTGGAGCCCCATCAATGAATGCGGGCAGCCCGGTGGAAGCCGGGGAGGCTGATGTCGGCAACCGCCTGGCTTTTTTCAAAAGCCTGCAATCAGTCACCAACAAGATTCATGCAACGTCTGATATCGATGAGATCATGCTCGAGTTGTCGGGAGATATCTGCAACTTGTTCAATGCCGATCGCCTGACCATATACACCCTGGGTGAAGACAAGGCCTCGATTATTTCCAAGTTGAAGACGGGCCTCAATTCATTCAAGGACCTGCGCCTGCCGATTTCCGACCAGAGCATTGCGGGGCACGTCGCGCTGGCAGAAAAGATCGTCAATATCCACGACGTCTACGACGAGGATGAACTCAGGAGCATCAATCCTTCGTTGCGCTTCCTCAAGGAAGTCGATAAACGCACCGGCTACCGGACCAAGCAGATGCTGGTGGCGCCGATCGTTGATGCGGAAAATGCCGAATTGCTGGGGGTTGTACAGATCATCAACAGCAAGGATGGGGCATCTTTTACCGCCGTAGCGGAAGAGGGTATCAAGAGCCTGTGCGAGACGCTCGCCATTGCGTTCACCCAGCGCAACAAGCCAACACACGTCGTCAAGACCAAGTACGACTTCCTGATTTCCGATGCCGTGATTTCCGCGCAGGAGCTTGAGTTGGCGCAGCGCACCGCGCGGCGCAAAAACCTTCCCCTGGAAGATGTGCTGATCAATGAATTTCAGGTCAAGCAAAGCGCGTTGGGCGATGCCTTGTCAAAATTCTTTGGCGTCCCTTATGAGCCATTCAAGAGCGAGCGCATCAAGCCCACCGATTTGCTGAAGAATCTCAAGCGCGACTATTTGCAGCAGAGCCATTGGGCGCCTGTCGAAGAGGGACCGGAAGGCATCCTGGTGGTCTGCATCGATCCGGAGCAGGTCAGGGGATCGCGTGTCGTCAATAACATTTTCCCGCGCGGCAAGATCAGCTATCGCGTGACTTCCAGCCGGGAATTCGGGCAAATACTGGATCAATTATTTGGCAGCAGCGGGGAACCCGGATTTTCCGATGACAGCCTGGTCGGCGATTTGTTGTCGTCGCTTGACCAGGATGAAGTGGATAGCGAAAGTGCGGGCGCCGATGAGGCTTTGGCGGCGCTGGATAATGAACTGGTCAGGCTGGTGAACAAGATCATCACCGATGCCTACCAGCAGGGCGCCTCGGACATCCATATCGAGCCGGGGCTGGGCAAGGACAAGGTGCTGGTGCGCTTGCGCAAGGACGGCTCGCTGGTCAAATATATCGAAGTGCCGGCCAGTTACCGCGCCGCCATGGTGGCGCGCATCAAGATCATGTGCGACCTGGATATTGCCGAACGGCGCAAGCCGCAGGATGGCAAGATCAAGTTCAAGAAATACGGCCCGCTGGATATTGAATTACGCGTGGCGACGATTCCTTCCACCGGTGGTGTTGAAGATGTCGTGATGCGGATTCTGGCCGGCGGCGAGCCGATCCCGCTCGACAAGCTGGGCGTGTTGCCGACCAACCTGACCAAGCTCAAGGCAACCATCGCCAAGCCGTATGGCCTGTTCTTTGTCTGCGGGCCGACGGGTTCCGGCAAGACCACGACGCTGCATTCGGTACTCGGCTACCTGAACACCGTGGAAACCAAAATCTGGACTGCCGAAGATCCGGTGGAAATCACCCAGAAAGGCCTGCGCCAGGTGCAGGTGAATAAGAAGGTCATGGATTTCGCCACGGTCATGAGGGCCTTCCTGCGCGCCGACCCGGACATCATCATGGTCGGCGAAATGCGTGATGCCGAAACCACCAGCATCGGCATCGAAGCCTCGCTGACCGGCCACCTGGTGTTCGCCACGCTGCACACCAATAGCGCACCGGAATCCGTTGTCCGCCGGCTTGATATGGGCATGGATCCATTCAATTTCTCCGATGCCCTGCTCGGCATTCTCGCCCAGCGCCTGGCCAAGCGGCTGTGCAAGTGCAAGGAAGAATATGTACCGGATGCCGACGAGGTCAGGTTGTTCATGAAGGAATACTGCACCGAGCTGATGAGCACCCAAGCCTTCAAGACGGATTTCCAGGCGGCTTACGACGCCACGCTGGCGCGTCTGCTCAAGGATTATGGCAAGGACGGGCGCCTGGTCTTCTACCGCGCCAAGGGATGCGATACCTGTGGCGGCACAGGGTACAAGGGGCGTGTCGGCTTGCATGAACTGATGATAGGCACCGAGCCGCTGAAAAAGCTGATCCAGGAGCATGCCCGCGTTGTCCAGTTGTTTGCCCAGGCGCTGGAAGATGGCATGCTCACGCTGAAGATGGACGGCCTCGAAAAGGCATTGCAAGGCATGACGGACATCAAGCAGGTGCGCGCCGTATGCATCAAGTAAGGAGCTGACTGTGGACGACGCCGGGAATTTGTTTCTGCGCCTTGAACAACTCAACGCCATCGGCGCCGCGTTGTCGAAAGAGCGCGATATCAACCGCCTGCTGGAAGGCATCCTGATCGCCGCCAAGACCATCACCCATGCCGATGGCGGCACGCTGTACCGCATGACGGAAGACCGTTCCGCGTTGCGCTTCGAAATCATGCGCACGGATTCGCTGCAGATTGCCATGGGAGGCACCACCGGCAACCCCATCAACTTCCCCAATCTGCCGCTGACTAACGACGCTGGCCAGCCGAATGACGCGATGGTCGCGGTCTATGCCGCCACGCATGACGAGACGGTGAATATCGGCGATGCCTATACGGCGGCGGGTTTCGACTTTTCAGGCACGCGCAAGTTTGACGCACGCACCGGCTACCGCTCGCAGTCTTTCCTCACGGTGCCGATGAAAAACCACGAAGGCGAGATCATCGGCGTGCTGCAACTGATTAACGCAACCGGCCCGGCGACCGGGCAGGTTAATGCTTTTTCTGCAGCCGACCAGGGCCTGGCCGAATCGCTCGCCTCGCAGGCCGCCATTGCGCTGACCAACCGGCTGCTGATCAGCCAGCTCGAAAAGCTGTTTGAATCCTTCATCAACCTGATCAACCTGGCGATTGACGAAAAATCGCCCTACACCGGCGGCCATTGCCAGCGCGTACCGGCCCTGACCATGATGCTGGCCGAAGCCGTGGATGCCACGCAGGAAGGTCCGCTGGCCGCATTCCGCATGGATGACCAGGACCGCTACGAGCTGAAAATCGCCGGCCTGCTGCATGACTGCGGCAAAGTCACCACGCCGGTGCATGTGGTGGACAAGGCCACCAAGCTGCAAACCATTTTCGACCGTATTCATCTGGTTGACACCCGCTTTGAAGTCTTGAAGCGCGACGCCGAAATCGCCGCCTTGCGTAGCCAACTCGCCCTGCGCGAAAAAGCCGATGCAGCGGGCGAAGCGCGCATCCAGCGTGAGCTGGCGGGGCAGCTACGCACGCTGGATCATGACCGCGAATTCCTGCGTCACGCCAACATCGGCAGCGAATCCATGCCTGAGGCCGAGCAGCAACGCGTGCGCGCCATTGGCCACCAACATCAGTGGCGCAATGTCGATGGCGTCGGGGCGGACTTCCTCACCGCCAATGAAATCGAAAACCTCACCATCCGCGCCGGCACGCTGACGCAAAAAGAGCGCGAAACCATCAACTACCACATCGTCGCCACCATCAAGATGCTCGAACAACTGCCCTGGCCGAAACACCTCAAGCATGTGCCCGAATACGCCGGCGGCCACCATGAGCGCATGGACGGCAAGGGTTATCCCAAAGGCCTCACGCGCGAGCAGATGTCGGTGCAGGCGCGCACCATGGGCATCGCCGACATCTTCGAAGCGCTCACCGCGCGCGACCGGCCCTACAAGCATGGCATGAAGCTCTCGCAGGCCATGAAAATTCTTGCCGATTTCAGGAAGAACGGCCACATCGACCCCGACCTGTTCGATGTTTTCGTCAAGCAGGGGGTTTATCGGCGGTATGCCGAAAAATTTCTCAAGCCTGAGCAAATTGACATGGTGGATGAAGCCACTCTGCTGACGTCCGGCGTCACGTAAGACGCCGGAAAGTGACGTTTTTTGTCAGGCGCCTTTCCTGTCCAAAAGACGAAAGCTTGTAAACGCGCGGTGTTATTGATTTGGCATGTCTTGTGCTTTATGCTTTTCCAGCGACGCCCGTCGCCATTTCTTTGCAAAGGAGATTTTATGAACAAGCTGCAAAAGGGTTTTACCCTGATCGAACTGATGATCGTCGTCGCGATCATCGGCATTCTGGCCGCGATTGCGATTCCGCAATTCAGCGAGTACACCAAGAAAGCCGAGAACAAGGCCGCGCAGTCGGATACCAAGAACGTTCTCACGGCAGCCATTGCCAATACCAACTAATCAGGGAGATATGGAAATGAAAAAAATACTTGTGATTGGCGTGGTTTCCGCCTTGTTTTCGAGTCTTTCGTTTGCGGGAGCCTGTACCGGTACTGGCGGTGCCCAGGCCGTAACAGCGCCCACCTCTTCGACCACAGCCACCGGCGAGATGTGTGTCTGTAATGGTGGCGCTGCAATCAAGAGCACTTTCAATGGAGGCTCGGGTGAAGTGGTTGCCACTCCGGTCTTTGTCAAGACCGGCTTTGATATCCAGTGCTCGGCCAATACGCTGGTAAGTACAAATGAGGTTTCAGGTACGGCGTTTGCCGTGGCAGGCGGTTCCACCAAGGGTAACCAGACATTCATTGGTTCCAGCAATGGGGGTGCGGTAACTACAAGCGCCAAGTGTCTCGGTACCAATGGTGCTTGCACTGCTGGCGACGTGACGACTGCAAACGGCCTTGCGACGACTGCCTCCTCCTCGTAATTAAGGCTGTTTTTCATTAGAAAAGAGCGCACCAGTGGGTGCGCTCTTTTTTCTTAAGGTAAAGTCATGTGGCAATTCATGCTTTCCGCCTCTTTTCACGTGGCCAGTAACGAACGGTAACGCTGAATGTGGGTGTGTCGCTTTACATGCTCACTAAGGGTTTTTTTATGATAAAAATAACGAATAATGTGACTGCTTTTAGGGCGTGTAATGATGCGTGTTGCCATTCGTGAATTGAGATCCGGTCTTTCGCAAATCCTGGCGCAGGCGCAGCGTGGCGAGGTGGTTGAGGTGACTGCGCACAACAAGTTGGTTGCACGGATTCTCGGGGTTTCTGCCGGTGCGGACACCGGCCTGCAGGCGCTGATCGGCGGGGGCGGCCTGGCTTGGCGGGGAGGCAAGCCCAACCTGGCATCCCCGCTCTCGTTGCAGGAAGACACGAAGTCGGTGAGCGCGATGGTGTTGGAGAATCGCCGTTGATCCTGTTTTGCGATACCTCGGCTTTGGTGAAACTTTATATCGCGGAAGATTTCAGCCCGGAGGTGAGTGAACAGGCGCAGGCGGCATCGGCGATTGCCATTTGCCGGATTGCCTGGGCAGAAGCGATGGCGGCTTTCGCGCGCCGTGTGCACGAGCAAGCCGAAGATGCCGAAGATGCCGAAGTCCACGACAGTGTGCGCCAGCGTTTGCGCAAGGATTGGCCTGATGACGCGATGGTTGAAGTTACCCAGCCCTTGGTCGAGCTGGCCGACGATTATGCCGATACGTTCGCTTTGCGCGGCTACGACAGCGTGCAACTGGCTGCCGCCCACATCATGCAGGAAGCCAGTCAGGAAGCGCTTCTGTTTGCCTGTTTCGATGCCCGTTTGCAACGTGTGGCGCAAGTGCTGGGCATGGCCGGGTTGGGAACGCATTGACCATGCTGGCCATGACGGCGCACGCCGATTATTTAATCCAATAACAGAAAGCATGCCATGGGCTCTTTTTTACTTTCTGCCTGGCGCGCCGGGTTGCGTAGCCGCAGTATCCAGTCCATCCTGATACTCGGTGTTTTGCTGATGGGCGTGGCCTGGCTTTCCGCCTCTTTTTCGCCGCGCCAGCCGCAGACAGTGGCGCTGGATGTAGGGCTGTCCGGCTTGCGTATCACGCTGGTTTTGTTTGCCTTGTTCTGGATTCAGGAACTGGTCGCACGTGAAATCGAGCGACGCACGGTGTTGTTCTCGCTGACTTACCCGGTGGCTCGTGGCCACTATATTGTCGGTCGCTATCTGGGCGTGCTGGGTTTGCTGGCCTTGGCCGCCTTATTGCTCGGCCTGATGCTCTGGCTGGTAGTGCTGTTGTTGGGCAAGGGCTATGAGCAGGGTTTTCCCGTGGTACTCGGTGCGCCCTACTGGAGCACGGTGGCGGGGTTGTGGGTTGATGCGGCGGTGGTTGCCGTCTTTGCGCTGTGGGTTGCCACCTTCTCTACCGTGCCGATGCTGCCCTTGGCGCTGGGGCTGGCGTTTGCCGTGGCGGGAAAAAGCCTGGGCGCAGTGGCCGAGTATCTGGCCAAAGGTGCGGAAGGCGATCAAGCCTTGATGCGTTTTGCGCCCATCATTGATGCGATTCAATGGGTGCTGCCGGATTTATCGCGGCTGGATTTTCGGGCATGGCCGATGTACGACCTGGCGCCAGCGAGCCAGGCGGTCGGGCTGGGTTTACTGATGGCGGCAAGCTATGCCGCGCTCTTGCTCACCTTGGCGGTGATGACATTCACCCGTCGGGATTTTGAATAGTCGGCGCTGATGAGACGGCAGATAGTGGTTAAAACTGCGCCTCGGTGCGTTGTCAGATCGTCCCCTCGCCTCGCAGGCGGGGAGAGGGACAGGGAGAGGGGCGGCGGGTGCCGCACGGGGATTTTCGGGCTTGGCTGGCTTGTCCAAACCATCCCCCTCACCCCGGCCCTCTCCCCCTTGACGGGGGCGAGGGGGCTGGCGGAGGCCTGGTCATGCTGACGAGGATGCGCCGGGCGTTGTTTTCCAGGCGGTTGTTTGCCGCTGCCGTCCTGCTGTGCGCGGCTAAAACTGCGCCTCGGTGCGTCGTCAGGCCGTCCCCTCGCCCCGCAGGCGGGGAGAGGGACAGGGAGAGGGGCGGCGGGTGGTCATGCCGCACGGGGATTTTCGGGCTTGGACGGCTTGTTCAAACCATCCCCCTCACCCCGACCCTCTCCCCCTTGACGGGGGCGAGGGGGCTGGCGGCGGGAGGGGCTTGGTCATGCTGACGAGGATGCGCCGGGCGTTGTTTTCCGGGCGGTTGTTTTCTGCTGTCGCCCTGCTGTGCGCGGCGATGTTTTTTGCCAGCGTGCAATACCTGAAAACCGCCCCCCGGCAGACGGTGAATGTGGAAATGCAGGTGGCCTTGCCGCTGTTTGTGCAGGTGTTCATGGCGGCAGGCGACCGGTATCTGGCGGCCAATGTGGCGGCGATTCGCGCCCTGGTCGTGGCGACCGAAAAAATGAAGCCCGAGGATTACGCCATTCTCGGTAAAGTGCAAAAAGATGTTTCCTGGCTCAACCCGGCGCATGAAGACAACTACTACATCGCCTTTGCGATCCTGCCGCAATATGGCGAGCTGGATGCGGCGCAAACCATACTGGCGCGTGCCAGCCGGGCGCGGTTTTTCGATTACCAGCCCGCGTTTTTTTATGCGTTTAACCAGTGGTATTACAAGCACGATTCAGTCGGTGCGGCTGCCTGGCTGCGTGAAGCCGCATTAAAGCTGCCTGACCCTGACCAGCAACTGACCATGCAGAACATGGCCGCGCGCTGGGTGGATAGGGCGCAGGATACCGAGCTGGCGATTCGTGTGGTTGAAGCCTTGGCCAAAGAGGCGCGCCGTCCGGACTTTCGTAAATACCTGGAAACGCGCGTCGTGCGCTTGCGCCAATTGCAGCAATTGCGCATCGCCGCTGAAACCTATCGCACGCGCTTTGGCAAACCCGCGCCCGATCTGCCAACCTTGGTGACATCCGGCATCCTTCCCGCCTTGCCGCAAGACCCATTCGGTTTCGGCTTTGGTTTTGATCAACAGGGCAACATTGTCTTACGGACTTCTCCCGCGCCATCATGACACTTGCGATTGATATTCACGACCTGCGAAAAACCTATCCCCGCCGCTGGGCTTCGCCGCCATTTGAAGCCCTGAAGGGTGTTTCATTGACGGTCGCCGAAGGCGAGACGTTTGGCTTCATCGGCCCCAACGGCGCGGGCAAAAGCACGCTGATTAAAATTCTTACCGGCGTGATGCGTGGCTCGGCTGGCCAGGCGCGCCTTTTTGGCTGCGATGTGGGTGAGAGCGCCGCGCGCACGGGCCTCGGCTATGTGCCGGAAAACCCCAGCCTGCCGGATTACCTGACGCCGCTGGAAATTCTGGGCATGGGGCTGAGTTTGCATCAACGCAAGATAGCCAATCAAAAAGCGCATTGCATGCAATGGCTCGGCCGTTTTGGCCTGGCCGATGTGGCGAATAAAACCGTGCGCGGGTTTTCCAAGGGCATGGCGCAGCGCACGGCGCTGGCGCATGCGCTCGCCGTGCAGCCGCGCTTGTTGATCCTGGATGAGCCGCTCTCTGGCCTGGACCCGATCGGCCGCCGCGAGGTGGTGGATATTCTGGCCGACTACCGGCAACAGGGCGGCACGATTTTTTTGACCTCGCATGTGCTGCATGATGTGGAGCGCCTGGCCGACCGCTTTGGCCTGATCCACAAGGGCGAGTTGCGCGCCGTGCGCTCACCGGCGGAACTCGCGGGCGAGGATGACCGCGTGCTGGTGCGCAGCCAGGGCGCGGCGGCGCTGGCTGATATGCAAGCGGAACCCGGCGGCCGCTGGGTGGTTGAAGTGCCGCGCACGGCGCTGTGGCCAACCCTGCACGCGCTGGAAGCTGGCGGGCATACGGTGATTGAAGTCAAACCTACGCTGTCATTGGAAACAGCGTTCATGCATGTGGTCAAGGGTGACTGAAGCGGGGGCGAGTTTGCTCGCGCCGGAAAAGTTATGCGCAGCGGCATCTTTGAATCCGTCTCTGGACAGTAAAAAGTCGGTGCTGGTGATACGGCGGGTTTTGCCCGCCTTGACCCTTTGGCTGCTGGCTTTTCTGCTCTGGCTGCTGAATAACCCCTATCAAGGCATCTGGCACGATGCGCGCGTGTATGCGTTGATCAGCGCGCACTGGATTTACCCCGATGCGCTGGCCAGCGACCTGTTCTTCCGCTTCGGCTCGCAAGGCAGCCTGAGCTTATTCACGCCGATTTATGGCGAGCTGGTGCGCGCGCTGGGGCTGGATATGGCGGCGCGGCTGGTCACGCTCACCGGCGGCGCGCTGTGGGTTGCGGCGCTGTTTTTTCTTGCGCGCAACATGCTTGGCAATACGCTGCCCGGGCGCTTTGCGGTGCTGTTCGGCGTGATGATCTCTGTCAGCTACTCGCCGAATGCATCCATCTTCGTGCTCAACGAAAACTTCGCCACGGCGCGCTCGTGGGCCATGCCGTGCGGCTTGCTGGCGGTGGCATTGCTTGCTGCTGGCAGGGCGTGGTGGGCTGGTGCGCTGGCATTAATGTCTTGCCTGTTGCACCCTTTGCTGGGCCTCTGGCCGTTGGCTGTGCTGGTCGCGGAGCGCTTGAAACTGCGGTCTCTGGCGGCGCTGGCCTTGCTACCGGCGCTGGCTGCGCTGATCATCGGCAGCATGGGCGGACTGGATATTTCCGGCCTGCGCTTGATCGACGGCGTCTTGCTGGATTTTGTTAAAACTGCGCCGGATATTATTTTCAAACCGGGTGAATCGCGCGTGTTGAGCCATCTGTTGCCGCTGCTTATTCTGCTGTTGGGTGTACGCGGCGGTTCACCGCACCTGCGCCCGCTGTATGCGCGGCTGTTTCTTATTGGCAGTGGCGCGCTGCTGCTGGCCTGGGTGGCAAGCTGCTTTTATCCCCTGGAGATTGTGGTGCAAAGCCAGCCATGGCGTGTTACCTGGCTGACCATGCCGATAGCGGGCATGGCCTTGCTGGATGTCATACACATGCTGCATCGTGCATCGCCTGTGCGTTTTGCCGTGCCTTGGCTATGCGGCCTGCTGCTGGCGCTGGGCACGCTTGGCATCGTGGCGACATCATGGGCGTGGGTGGGGATGAGTGGCGTGGCGCTGGCCGCCAGTTTTTTGCCGCCGCGTTTTTTGCTCGCGGCGGCGCAAGGGCTGCAAAGCCGACGGCACATCGCTGGGCTGGGCGTGGTCGTGCTGTGGTGCATGGCGCTGCCGGGGCTATGGACCGAGCTGGAAATTGTCGGTGCGCGGTTTATCGGCAGTTGGTGGCATGGCGCCGTGGCGCTGCACGGGCTGGTGGCCGGGGCGGTGTGGTTCTTACCTTTGCTGCTGGCGTTTTGCCTTGGTAAATTTCCACAACGACGCGGCGCGGCGCTGCCAGTCACGATGCTGGTCATCGCCCTGGTTGCAATCACTATCGCCCACTGGGATTGGCGCAGCGACGCACAACGGGTTGAAGAAGCGCGCTGGTTGAATCCGCAAGCGCCGCCGCATCCGTTTGCGCGGTTTATCCGCCCGGGCGACACCATCGCCTGGCCAGAAAAGGAAACGACCGTGTGGTTTGTCTTGCATACGGCAAACTACATCGGTGAAATTCAGCATATCGGCGTGGTGTTCTCGCGCGAAAAATTCAACGAATGGCAACGCCGCAATGCGCTCTTGAAGCAGGTGGAACAACGCCCGGAAAAGCGCCTGGCATTGTGCGCCGACCCGGTGGTGGACTGGGTGGTGATGCCGCAGCCTGTGGCGGGTGTTGCGGCGGTGGCTGTTTTGCCGGGTGCGGTGCTTTATGCCTGTGCGCCTCTGCGCGCCGTGTCAC
>JBAQUE010000048.1:0-3263 GCA_049297315.1 Rugosibacter sp. | reverse complement strand
GTGCCGCTCTGCGCGGCGGTCGACCAGCAGGCGGCGGCGAGGCATGTTTCTGCTGTGGCTCGAAACCGGGCAGGACGGATGAGTCCAGCTCGCGCTTGAGCAGCCGCTCAATGTCGCGCAACTGGATGCGTTCGTCAATGCTCACCAGCGACACGGCTTCGCCACTCGCCCCGGCGCGGCCGGTGCGGCCAATGCGGTGGATGTAGTCTTCCGGCACATGCGGCAGTTCGAAATTCACCACACGCGGCAGGCTATCGATGTCGATGCCACGGGCGGCGATGTCGGTGGCCACCAGCGCGGCAATCTTGCCGGATTTGAAATCGGCCAGCGCTCTGGTGCGCGCATTCTGCGATTTGTTGCCATGCAAAGCGGCGGAGCGAATGCCCGACTGGTCGAGCTTTTTGGACAAGGCATCGGCGCCATGCTTGGTACGGCAGAACACCAGCACCTGATGCCAGCCGTGCGCCTCGAACAAATGCAGCAGCACGTCTTTTTTCTGCGCCTGATCGACGCGGATCACGGATTGCGCAACAAGCTCCGCCGGCGCATTGCGGCGCGCGACTTCGACCATCGCCGGGTTATTCAGAATCGCATGGGCGAGCTCACGCACTTCAGCCGCGAAGGTGGCGGAGAACAACAGGTTCTGCCGCTGTTTCGGCAGACGCTGGATGATCTTGCGGATGTCATTGATGAAGCCCATGTCGAACATGCGGTCGGCTTCGTCAAGCACCAGGGTTTGCACCTTGGAAAGGTCTACCGTGCGCTGCGATACGTGATCGAGCAGACGGCCAGGCGTGGCGACAAGAATGTCGACGCCACGGCGCAGGGTTTGAATCTGCGGGTTGACGCCCACGCCGCCATACACCGCGAGGCTGCGGATGCCGGTGTGCTTGCCATACAGGCGCACACTCTCCTGCACTTGCGCCGCGAGTTCGCGTGTCGGCACCAGCACCAGCACGCGCGGTGCGGTGTGGGTGACGCGCTGTAATGGCGTGCTGGGGTCGGCTGGATTTGCTGCAGGGTTTGTTGGGTTCGTCAGGCGTTGCAAGATCGGCAGCACGAAAGCCGCCGTCTTGCCGGTGCCGGTTTGCGCCAGCGCTTCGAGGTCGCGCCCGGCGAGCACATGGGGAATGGCTTGTGCCTGGATCGGCGTCGGCGTGGTGTAGCCCTGCTCGCCAATGGCGCGCAGGAGCTCGGGCGAGAGCCCAAGTTCGGTGAACTGCATTTTTATTTACCTCTGAAGCCGACCGGCCGCGCTGTGGTGTTCAGTGCAACTCAGTCCGGACGGAAACTTCGATGGGGTTGGAACCGGAGAAGCGCGCAGCCCAAAGATTTACAAGCGGGCATGCAGCGGTTTTCATCAGGCACGGCCGGGGACTGAATCGCGGTCGTTGAGGAGTGAAGCGGTGCGCAATCTACCACAGATCAAGCAAAAGACCTAACTTGGCGCTGACCGGAATGCCAGCGCCATAATGTAAAGCGCGCAAGCCGATGCAGCCATGCGCTAAAAATCACTGACGCGGCCGCGCTGGGCTTTGACTTTGCCATGCAGCATTTTGCTGTCGAGCCGACGCTTCTGTGAATTGCGCGTCGGCTTGGTCGCCCGCCGCTGGCGCGGGACGAAGGCTGCCTTGGATATCAATTCGCGCAGCCGTTCAAGGGCGGCGAAGCTGTTGCGCTCAAGGCTGCGGTATTGCTGCGCCTTGATGACCACGACGCCATCGGCGCTGATGCGCTGATCACGCAGCTGTAGCAGGCGAGCCTTCACCTCATCAGGCAGCGAGGACGCGCGGATGTCAAAGCGCAGGTGCACCGCGTTCGACACCTTGTTGACGTTCTGCCCGCCCGCGCCCTGGGCGCGAATGGCGGTAAGTTCAACTTCATCTTCACGCAGCAGGAAGGGCAGTGTAGTGAGCGTCATATGAAAAGTCGGCGCTGGTGAGACGGCGCGAAGCCTTTGATTCACACCAGAAAGTAAGTTTTGCGTGCGTGCTTCGATTGCGGGTGATATTTACCGTGGGTGATACGCCCCGCCTAGCTGCGTTTGGTTTTGCGGGAAGCCAGCCAGCAAAGATTACAAACAAAGGGGATGTCTCTCTGTTTTTCTATAGGCAAAAGCACATAAAGTCATTGCAATGCCAATAGGGCTGCCTCAGGCGCTCGGTCAAGAATTTTGAGCAAGGCCTTGGCGGCGCCTGTCGGGCTGCGCTTTCCCTGTTCCCAGTTGCGGATAGTATCGAGTGAGACATCAATGCGCTCGGAAAACTCCGTTTGGCTCAAGCCCAAGCGTTTGCGTACCCGCCGCGCGAATTTAGCTGCATCTTGCATGGCCGCTTGTTCATCAGCCGTTTGTTGGGCGGCAATTTCCTTTTCGGTTGTGGCATCCACACGAGCAGCATCCATACGCCCTGGCCGCAGCGAAGCAGGAGCCGATGGATCAATTTTCATTCGTACTGTCTTCATAGTGGCGTACCTCACGTTGGTTAGCTTTACGTGCAGAGATAATGCGAGTGATTTCGTGACGTGGCGTGTAAACGACAACGAACAGCCGCCCGTCGATCCTGCCCGTGACCTGGACGCGCGATTCCCCATAACTGTGACGGGTATCAGCCTGTACGAGTCGACTGGGATCGAAGAACACCTGTGCAGCATAAGCAAAGTCAAAACCCCGCTTTTGGAAGCAGGCTTCGCTTTTGGCGTCATCCCATTCAAAATCCATAAGCGAAGTGTAGTTCATTGAACGACTTCATTCAAGGCCGCCCCTTTGCCTTGCACTTGTTCTCCGATCAGCCCTTCAGACTCCGGCACGGCCAAATGAAGCAACTACGCTACAAGGCGACTGAGCAAGAAATGCCCTGATCAAAGAACAGGAAAGAATAGAGTGTAAATCGTGTCTGACCCTGAGGTCACTTCCGTTGTCCGAATTCTGCACCACCGCATGGATGCCAACCGTCGCCTGTAAGTGGCGGGCGTCATGGTTTTGCTCACAGTGCCTCGGTTCATGCTGGCTTGTTGGCGCTGAATTAGAAACAGCCCTTGGGCAATTCACGTTTCTATGCCAAGATTGAGGCCATGACCGGGTAGTGGCGGGAAGCCAAACCGCGCGGCAGGCCGTCTACGCAGGACAAAACCGCGACGGCAAAGAAGGGGGACAAGGAGAGTTGAATCCGCCATTTGAGGCTTAATTAAGTGGTGGTTTAAATTTCTGTAGCCACCAGGAAATAATTTAACCTATTGATTATAAAGAAAGTGAAGATTTATTT
>JBAQUE010000047.1:0-6447 GCA_049297315.1 Rugosibacter sp. | reverse complement strand
CAAGCGCGCTGTGTAATAACCGAGCGAAGCGAGCCAGAAAGAAGCCTCCCCGCGAGGGGAGGATGGGAGGGGCGGGTCTCTATTTACCGCTTTTCGCGTGTTTCATCATCAGTGGGTGGCCTTCCTGACCATGAGCGTTAGGTAAACAAGCCATATAGCATCTTTGCCAGCAACAGCAGGAGCACGCCGGCGAAAATCTTCTTCAATGTGGGCACCGGCAACCGATGCGTGAGGCGCGCGCCGATGGGCGCAAAAATCGCGCCGGCGATTACTGTCCCCGCCAGCGCAGGCAAATAGATGAACCCGAAGCTGCCCGCAGGCAAGCCCGTCGCGCTGTAGCCGGACAGCATATAGCCCACCGAACCCGCCAGCGCAATCGGCAAGCCGACAGCGGCAGACGTGCCGATGGCCTGATGCATCTTGATGTTGCACCAGATCAGGAACGGCACGGTCAGCGAACCGCCACCCACGGCCGCAAGCGCGGAAAAACCGCCGATCACGAAACCGACACCTGCCATGCCCCACCGGCCGGGCAATTCACGTGACGGCTTGGGTTTGGCGTTGATGAAGAATTGCAGCACGACATACAGCATGAACACCGAGAAAAAGATCGCCAGCGGACGTGTCGGCACATGCGCGGCGAGTTGCGCGCCCAACAAGGTGCCGACGATGATGCCGGGACTGAAGGTTTTCACCACCGGCCAATTCACCGCCTGATGTTGATGGTGCGTGCGCAGGCTCATGCTGGCGGTGAAGATGATCGTGGCCATCGACGTGCCCAGCACCAGATGCATCAGATGCCCATCGGGGAAGCCTTGCGCGGAAAAAATCAGCACCAGCATCGGTACGATCACTGCGCCGCCGCCGATGCCCAGCAAGCCGGCAAAGAACCCCGCGAAGGCGCCTACTGCGAGATAGGCCAGAAACCAGATCATGATTCGCCGATCAGTTTTTCAACGATGAATTTCCATTCCGCCGGATCGACCGGCGTGATCGACAAGCGGTTGCCTTTCTGCAGGGTGCGCATATTGGCGAGCTGCGAATGGGTGCGCAATTCATCCAGGCCGATCAAGCGGGTTTTACGCACAATGCGCACATCGACATTCATCCAGCGCGGGTTTTCGGGTGTCGACTTGGGATCAAAATAGTAGTTTTCCGCATCGAATTGCGTGCGGTCCGGATACGCCCGCCGCGCCACCTCGGCCAGCCCGGCGATGCCGGGTTCGGGACACGAAGAATGATAGAAAAATACGCCGTCGCCCACCTGCATCTGGTCGCGCATGAAATTGCGCGCCTGGTAATTGCGCACGCCCCACCAATCCACGGTTTGCCTGGGCATGGCCAGCACATCATCAACACTGATGACCGAAGGCTCGCTTTTCATCAACCAGTAGCGTGGCATGGCGGCAGTCTCCTAGAAAAACATTACGGAAAATTTTAGGCGTTCTTGCTGCCCAAAAAGAAGAGCGCGGAAAAATCCGCGCTCTTCAGTGAGGCTCCCCCGCAAGTGCCGTTTGGCCGGCATCCTGAACCGGAGTTCAGATGGGCCGCTTTCCAGCCGCTTCAGGTTCGCTCACCAGGAGCGATCACAACGGCGGCATTCAGGTCAGCGGCCTGCGCAGATGCGTATTGGTTCAAGGAATATATGGCCTTGGCGCACACCGCAGGGGAAAACTTGTGAGCACAAACCGGTGGCGCCTGCTTACGGCAACTGGCCAAACTCCGCCAGCGAAGCATCCAGCTTGCTCTCGATGGAATTGATTCTACCCTCAATCGTTTCACTTTCAAGCCCGGCAAATAAATCCGGCGTGGCGGCTTTGATTAGCAGCAATTCATGCGCGATGTTCAATGCGGCCATGACGGCGGTGCGCTCACCGCTGCTGCGTGCACCACCGGTGGATTTCGGCGCCTTGGCGCTGATACTTTTGAGTTTGCCATCGAGAAAAGCCACGGCGGCAAGCAACCCTTCGCGCTCTTCCGGCTCACACGCCACGCGGTAGTCCTTACCCAGCAGTTGTATTTCCAGAGGTTCGCTCATGCTTCAGGCAACCGGTCGCGCAACGCTTCAAGCCGTTCGCGGGCTGTGCTGATTTTGCTGTTGAGGATGGTTTTTTCAGACTCCAGACCGGCTGCGCGCAGGCGCAGCTTTTCGTTTTCAGCGCGCAGGCTGTGCATGATGGTGAGAAGTTGGTCAAGCTTGCGCTCGACGGCATCAAGGGATGAATTCATTTTTCAAGTTTCGACGAAAACCGGCCCAGGGTCAAGCGGCATTCGCGTGCGCTCTGGCACAATGCGCAGATGTCTTCCGAAGAATTTTCTGTCACCAACGTGCGCCGTGCGCTGGTCATCAAGCTCCGCCATCATGGCGATGTCCTGCTGGCGACCCCTGTCCTGTCGATGTTGCGACGGCTTGCGCCGCAGTGTGAAATCGACGCGCTGATCTACAGCGATACCGCGCCCATGCTGGCCGGGAATCCGCATCTGGCGCAACTCCATGTCATCGACCGCAACTGGAAAAAGCAGGGCGTGCTGCGTCAGGCGACGGCCGAATGGCGCTTGCTCTCGCAACTGCGCGCACGCCATTACGATTTGGTCATTCATCTTTCCGTGCATAAGCGCGGCGCATGGCTGACGCGCCTGCTGCGCCCGCGCTGGTCGGTGGCGCCGCGCATTCACGCTGCCGGCACTTTCAGTGCAAGCTTCTGGGCAAACAGCTTCACGCATTTTTATGCCGCGCAATCGCATCCCGGCCGGCATACGGTGGAAAGCAATCTGGACAGCCTGCGCGCACTGGGCCTGTCGCCGCTGCCCGCAGACAAGCGCGTGGTGCTGGCGCCCGGCGTGGCGGCGGAAGCACGTGTCGACGCACTGCTGGCAAGCCACGGCATACAGGCCGGCGGCTTCATCCATATCCATCCGGCGTCGCGCTGGCTGTTCAAATGCTGGCCGGCGGACCGTGTCGCCACACTGTGCCGCTTGCTGGCCGACCAAGGCTGGCCAATCGTGCTGACCTGCGCGCCGGATGCGCAGGAAATGGCGCTGCTCAAAACCATCTTCGCCGAGCTTGGCAAACTCGCCGCGGCATCCACCGGCAATGCGGAAAAGTCGGCGCTGGCGACACGGCGAATTGTCGATTTTTCCGGGCAATTAACGCTCAAGGAACTCGCTGCGCTGAGCGCGCGGGCAAAACTGTTTGTCGGCGTCGACTCGGCCCCGATGCATATCGCCGCGGCGATGGGCGCGCCCACCGTGGCGATTTTCGGCCCCTCCGGCGACCGCGAATGGGGGCCGTGGAATGTGATCCATCGCGTCGTCGCTTCCACCACGCATGCCTGCCGCCCTTGCGGCCGCGCCGGTTGCAATGACAGCAAGATCAGCGAATGCCTGACCACGCTGCCCGTGGCGCAGGTATACGCGGCGTGCGCCGAACTGCTATGAAGCTGGCCATCGTGCGCCAGAAATACACGCCCTTTGGCGGCGCGGAACGCTTTGTCGAACGCGCGCTCGCCAGCCTTGTGGCGCAAGGCGCCGATGTATCCATCATCGCGCGGCAGTGGCCGGCCGGCTTGTCGCTCAAGGGCCGGCGTGTCGATCCGTTCTATCTCGGCCGCACCTGGCGCGACTGGAGCTTTGCGCGCGGCGTGCAAAAAATCATCACGCGCGGCGATTACGACCTGGTGCAAAGCCATGAACGGATTCCCGGTTGTCATATCTACCGCGCCGGCGACGGCGTGCATGCCACCTGGCTGGCCCTGCGCGCGGCGGCACGCGACTCAACGCTGAGCGAAAAACTCTCGCCCTGGCATCGCTACACGCTGACGGCCGAGGCCGCGATGTTCCGCCACCCCAACCTGGCCGCCGTGATCTGCAACTCGCGCATGGTGCGCGACGACATCACGCAACGCTTTGGCGTCGCCGATGCAAAGCTGCATGTGATTTACAACGGCGTCGACCTGGAAAATTTTCATCCGCGCCTGCGCGATGAACATCGCACGGCGCTACGCACAAAAGTCGGCGCTGGCGATACGGCGCCGGTCGCGCTGTTCGTCGGTTCCGGCTACGAACGCAAGGGCCTGCCGACGCTGCTTGCCGCATTTGCGCGACTACCGCAAGACAAGAGCGAACTCTGGGTCGTCGGCTACGACAAGCAGCAGGCGGCCATGCAACAACAGGCAGCGCAACTCGGCATAGCGGACCGCGTGCGCTTTTTCGGCGCGCAAAAAGATGTCCGCCCCTTTTATGGCGCAGCCGACCTGTTCGTGCTGCCCACGCTCTACGACCCGTTTCCCAATGCCGCGCTAGAGGCGCTGGCCTGTGGATTGCCGGTAGTGACAACCACCAGCTGCGGCGCGGCGGAGCTGATTACCGAAGCGAACGGCGCAGTGGTCGCCGCCAATGATGTGGCGGCGCTTGCCGACGCAATCAACGCCCTGTGTCTACCCGGATGTGCCGACGCCATGCGCGAAGCCGCACGCGCCAGCGTGAGTGGACTTGATCTGGCCAGCATGGCGCAACGCCTGACCGCGCTTTACGCACAGAGCCTTGGGCGAAAACCACCACACACGGGTGCTGCACAGGGATAAGATCAGCCTGTGGATGCGTCGTCCGATGTGCCAGACACCGGCGCGCCCCAGCCTTTGAAAAAAGCCTTCTGCATCTTGCCCAGCACTTCAACCTGAATGTCGGAGCAGGGTGCCGCGCGGCAGGCGAGGATGATGCCGCGCGCTTCTTCTTCCGCGCTGACATGGGCGCGGCTCATCGGGCCGGTGCTTTCCCATTCGCCTTGCACGACAGCCACCTTGCAAATGCCGCAGCCGCCATTCAGGCAGCCGACCGGGATGCCGCGCCGGCCGAGGCGGGCCATGCCTTGCAGCATGTTTTCGTGGGGCAAACACTCATACGCTTCCTTGGTCTGCGTCAGCTCCACGCGGTAGTGTGTGGCGGGCGCGGCAGAAGTTGCGTCTTCGTCTGGGACCATGCTTGTTCCGTCTTTATCCTGAAATGGGCAAGGTTAGAATGTTAGCTGTTTTGGGAGAATCGAACATGGAATGCACGGTACGCTGGCATGAGGGAATGAGCTTTATCGCGGAGACAGGCAGCGGGCACTTGGTGGCCATGGATGGCGCACCGGATGCCGGCGGCCGCAACCTGGCGCCGCGGCCGATGGAATTGTTGCTGGCGGGGCTGGGCGGTTGCACGGCGTTTGACGTGGTGCTGATCTTGCAGCGCGGCCGCCATGAAATCACCGGCTGCACGGTGCAGCTGCAAGCCGAGCGCGCGGAGACCGACCCCACGGTGTTCACGCGCATCAACTTGCACTACACAGTGACGGGCAAGGCGCTTAAAACGGAAGCGGTTGAGCGCGCGCTGAAACTCTCGGCAGAGAAATACTGTTCGGCATCCATCATGCTGGGCAAGACGGCCGAGATTACGCACAGCCTGGAAGTGCTTGAAGCCTGATCAGAGGTAGTACGCGGTTTTGGTCATCACGGCCGACGCGCATTTCATGGCGGCCTTGACGGGTGCGGGCAATTCGCGCGCGCCGTGATGCAGTGCCGTGTCAGCATGCTGGCTTTCGTCAATGGCCATTTGCGCCAGCAGCACTTGCGATTTTTCATCTTGCGCTGACAGTTGCGCCTGATGGCCGTCGAGATGGGCGGTTACCTGGCGCTCGGTTTCCACCAGAAAACCCAGGTTCCATGCGTCGCCCAATTTGCCCGCGGCCAGGCCCAGCCCGAGCGCACCGGCATACCACAGCGGATTGAGCAGGCTCTTGCGGCCACCGAGTTCGTTGATGCGCCGCTCGGTCCAGTTCAGGTGTTCGGTTTCTTCCCATGCGGCCTGCGTCAGCGCCTGCTTGACTGCCGGGTCACGCGAGGTCAGCGCCTGCCCCTGATACAGCGCCTGGGCGCAAATTTCGCCGCAATGGTTGATGCGCATCAGCGCCGCGGCGTGGCGCTTTTCGGCGTCGCTCAAGGCCGCCTCGGGCAGGTCTTCGCCAGGCATGGGGCGGCGGGTTGGGGCGGGCGCGAACAGGGCGCGCAACACCTTGTCGACTTCGGGAATGAGTTGGTCAAGCATTGTTGATTGGTTAGCGATGATCGAATTTAGTTCGCATCGGGATGCTTGCCCAGGCGCAAGGCATTGCGCCCTTCGTCTGCCGTGGCGATCGGGATGCCGTTCGGGCAAAACAGCTCGCGGCTCAATGCGGCATGGTAGCGGTTGACCGGTTTGTTTTCGATCGGCCGCCATTCGCTGATGCGCGCCTTGCTCCATTGGCCGTCGTTGCCGCCGGTGGCATACAGCTTCCAGCTGCCTTCTTCGCAATGTATGCCTTCGAAGCTGTTGTTTTGCGCGCCGCTGGCGGTGCGCACCACAAGCACATAGCGCACGATGCCATCGCTGCCGGGTGATAAGGTGCTGGCGTCGATCAGATAGGTGCTGGTA
>JBAQUE010000046.1:0-7390 GCA_049297315.1 Rugosibacter sp. | reverse complement strand
TCGTTATGGAACACGCCCTGCCCAAGGACCACAGCCTGACCCTGCCCGAGGTGATTGATGCCCTTGCGGCCGATGGCCTGATTGCCCAGGATGTGGCCAGCCAGTTCAAGCAGGAGCGGCGTTATTTCAAGACGGGCATCCATCCCCTGATCGCGATTGCCGAGCAACGCTGGAAATCGCTCCTGCCGCCGCATCGCGTGCTTGACCTGAATGGCCTCACGCAATGGCTGGCGCAATGGTCCGGGCTGGACTATATGCACATCGATCCGCTCAAGGTCAATTTCGCTACGGTGACGGAAGTGATGAGCAATGCCTATGCCACGCGTTTTCGCATCCTGCCGGTTGAGGTCAAGCCGCATGAGGTAGTGATCGCTACCGCAGAACCCTTTCAACGTGGCTGGGAAGAAGAGATGCGGCCGATCTTGAACAAGCCGATCCGCCGCGTGATCGCCAATCCGCAGGATATCGCGCGTTTTCAGGTGGAGTTCTACAACCTCGCCAAATCGGTCAAGGGCGCGTTGGACAAGGGTGATGTGACGGGCGGCGTATCCAATTTCGAGCAGCTCGTCGACCTGGGCAAGAGCAACAAGCAGCTCGATGCGAATGACCAGCACATCGTGCGCATAGTCGACTGGCTGTGGCAATACGCCTTTGAGCAGCGTGCCTCGGATATCCATGTCGAGCCGCGCCGCGATTTCGGCATCGTGCGTTTCCGCATTGATGGCGTACTGCATCAGGTGTATCAGATCCCGATGTCGGTGTTGAATGCCATGACCAGCCGCATCAAGATACTCGGCCGCATGGACGTGGTCGAAAAGCGCCGCCCGCAGGACGGCCGCATCAAGACGCGCACGCCGGACGGCATGGAGGTGGAACTGCGCCTGGCGACGCTGCCGACAGCCTTTGGCGAAAAGCTGGTGATGCGGATTTTTGACCCGGACGTGCTGGTGCGCGACTTTTCCGAACTGGGTTTCAGTGATGAGGAAGTGGCCACCTGGCGTGATATGGCGGCGCATCCCAATGGCATCATCCTGGTGACCGGGCCGACGGGCAGCGGCAAGACCGTCACGCTGTATTCGACGCTCAAGCAACTGGCCACGCCCGAAGTCAATGTGTGCACGCTGGAAGACCCGATTGAAATGATCGAGCCGACCTTCAACCAGGTGCAGGTCCTGACTGAGATTGGCATGGGCTTTGCCGAAGGCATCCGCGCGCTGATGCGTCAGGACCCGGACATCATCATGGTCGGCGAAATCCGCGACCTGCAAACGGCGGACATGGCGATACAGGCCGCGCTGACCGGCCATCTGGTATTATCCACCCTGCATACCAATGACGCGCCCTCGGCCATCACCCGGCTGATCGATCTGGGCATGGCGCCTTACCTGATCTCGGCGACGGTGGTTGGCGTGATGGCGCAGCGGCTGGTGCGCACCCTGTGTCCGCAGTGCAAGCAGCCGGGTAGCATGCGCGCCGAAGACGAAGTGGCGTGGAACGCGTTGGTCGCGCCCTGGAAATCAAAAATGCCGGAGCAACTGTATCACCCGGTAGGTTGCCTCGATTGCCGCATGACGGGTTACAAGGGACGCATCGGGATTTACGAAATCATGCCCTTGTCCGCCGAACTGAAACGGCTGATCGCCACCAAGGCTGAACTGGATGTCCTGCGCCAGCAAGCAATGCGCGAAGGCGTGAAATCCCTGCGCATCGCCGGTGCCAGAAAAGTCGCGGCAGGACTGACGACCATCGAGGAAATACTCAAAGTCGCCCCGCCTGCGAATGCGCTGGGCTGATTCTGGAAAGTTGAACTTTCGCCAGGAATTTTTACTTGTTCAACTCGCGCATGCCGCGTTCCAGCCCCTCCAGCGTCAGCGGGAACATCCGGTTGCGGAAGATGGTGCGGATCAAGTCGATGGACTGCCGGTAATCCCATAAACGCTCCGGCTCCGGGTTCAGCCACACCGCATGCGGCCAGGTTTCCTGCAGGCGGCCAAGCCAGACGGCGCCGGCTTCCTCGTTGTTGTATTCGACCGAGCCCATCGGCTGAAGTATCTCGTAAGGGCTCATGGTGGCGTCGCCGACCACGATCACCTTGTAGTCTTCGCCATATTTGTGCAGCACGTCGCGCAACAAGAAGCGCTCGTTGTGACGGCGGCGATTGTCTTTCCACACATAATCGTAAATGCAGTTGTGGAAATAGAAATATTCCAGATGCTTGAATTCGGTCTTGGCCGCTGAAAACAACTCGGCGCAGACCTTGATGTGGTCGTCCATCGAGCCACCGATGTCGAGAAACAGCAGCACCTTGACCTTGTTGTGGCGCTCCGGCCGCATGCGGATATCCAGCCAACCGGCATTGCGCGCCGTGCCGTTGATGGTGCCGTCCAGGTCGAGTTCTTCCGCCGCGCCCTCGCGGGCGAAGCGGCGCAAGCGGCGCAGCGCGACCTTGATGTTGCGCGTGCCGAGTTCGATGCTGTCATCGAGATTACGGTATTCGCGGGTTTCCCACACCTTGATGGCCGTGCGGTTGCCCGCCGGTTTGCCGCCGATGCGAATGCCCTCGGGGTGGTAGCCGTTGTTGCCAAACGGGCTGGTGCCGCCCGTGCCTATCCATTTGTTACCACCCTCATGGCGCGCCTTCTGCTCTTCCAGGCGCTTCTTGAATTCTTCCATCAGCTTGTCCCAGCCGAGCGCTTCCAGGATGGCCTTGTCGGCGGGCGACAGGTGCCGCTTCACGGCGGCCTTCAACCATTCGTCGGGAATCCCGGCTTCCAGCCCGGCAGTGGCGGTGATGCCCTTGAAGTATTCGGCAAACGCGCGGTCGAACTTGTCGTAATGCACCTCGTCCTTGACCAGGCAGGTGCGCGACAGGAAATAGAAATCGTCGATCGAATGGTTGGCCAGCCCCTGTTGCAGCGCTTCGAGCAGGGACAGAAATTCCCGCGTCGAGACCGGCAGCTTGCGGTCTTTCAGATGATGGAAAAAATCGATCAGCATGGCAATCGGCCTGGCCTGGATCAGCGATTCTGCCGCGCCATCTGCACCAGGCGCTCGAACAGATGCGTGTCCTGCTCGTTTTTCAGCAAGGCGCCGGCCAGCGGCGGCACGGCGACCTGCTGATCCTTGGCGTGCAGCGCTTCCGGCGGAATGTCTTCGGCCATCAGCAGCTTCAGCCAGTCGATGAGTTCCGACGTGGATGGCTTCTTCTTCAGCCCCGGAATCTCGCGCAACTGGAAAAACACCTCCAGCGCCTCCTTGACCAGGTTTTTCTTGATGTCGGGAAAGTGCACATCGACGATGCGCTGCATGGTTTCCTTGTCCGGAAAGCGGATGTAGTGGAAAAAGCAGCGGCGCAAAAAGGCGTCGGGCAATTCCTTTTCATTGTTCGAGGTGATGATCACGATGGGCCGTTGCACCGCGCGCACCGTTTGTTGCGTCTCATACACATGGAATTCCATGCGATCCAGTTCGCGCAGCAAATCGTTGGGGAATTCGATGTCGGCCTTGTCCACCTCGTCAATCAGGATCACGCTGGGTGTGCCTTGCTCGAAAGCCTGCCACAGCACACCCTTGACGATGTAGTTGGCGATGTCCTTGACCTTTTCGTCACCGAGCTGCGAATCGCGCAGGCGCGACACCGCATCATATTCATACAGCCCCTGCTGCGCCTTGGTGGTCGATTTGACATGCCATTGCAGGATGGGCAGGCCCAGCGCGCGGGCGACCTCCTCGGCCAGCAGCGTCTTGCCGGTGCCCGGCTCGCCCTTGATCAGCAGCGGGCGTTGCAAGGTGATCGCGGCATTCACCGCCAGCATCAGGTCGGGCGTGGCGACGTAGGTATCAGTTCCTTCAAAGCGCATGGCGGTTCTCGTGGGTTGGGGTGGATAACGGGGATTATCCCAGACCGCGACGTGTTTGGCATGGGGCGTCTTTGCGGCGGTTCACGGTACAGTTGGCAGATCCAATTCTTCTGCACAGATTGGAAGTACGCTAACAGGGCTGGGGCAGCGCCATTTTTGCTGAAAAAACAAATAACTCATAAACCGATGGGGAGAGAGAATGAAATGGGCAAGACACGGAACTACATCACTTGGGGTTTGACTGCGCTCCTGGCGTTGGCTTATCTCGGCTCGGGGTTTGCCATGGTCAGCGGCGTGGAAAAAATAGTGCAGGAATTTGCGCTTTTTGGCCTGCCTGCGTGGTTTCGCATCACGATTGGCAGCCTGGAGATACTCGGGGGCATTTTGCTGCTGGTACCGGCTTTTACGGGCGCCGCGAGTTTTGGCTTGTCCATCCTCATGATCGGCGGATTCGCCTGTCATGTGATGTTCACTTCGCCCATTCAGGCGCTGCCACCATTGGCTTTCTTTGCCATCCTGACCTATATCTATTTGACGCGTAAAAATGTCGTGCCACGCTTTTTGCAAAAGCGGCTGATTCATTAACGTGGCGGATTCGCCGTACCGCCAGCGCCGACTTTTGCAGCAGCCGCGTGGCGCCCCATCATGCGCCAGACCTGATGGTTGGTTGCCAGAATGTGGAACAAACCGTGTCCATCAGGGTTAGGGTTGTTCCCCGACAAGTCAACAGACTTGTCAAACTGACACCCCGCCCACTGGCTGCAAGCCAAACCGCTTTGCATATTCAATCTTGAGACAGTGGTCTTGCACCGCTGCCAGCCCGGCGGCTTCTGCCAAGGCCGTGGCTTGCGGATTGACCACGCCGAGCTGAAGCCAGAGGCTTTTGGCGCCAATGCGTATGGCCCCTTGCGCAATCGGCAGCACGTCCTCTGACTTGCGGAATACATCCACCATATCCACCGCACGCGGAATCGACTCCAGGTCGGGGTAGCACCGGTGGCCCAGAATCTCTTCACATTCCGGATTCACCGGAATGATGTCATAGCCGCGCGCCAGCAAAAATTGCGCGACTGCATGGCTCGGCCGATCAGCCTTGGGCGATAGCCCGACGATGGCAATCACTCTGGTACGGGCCAATAAGCGGGCGATCTCCTGCGTATCAGTCATTGGCATGTCATCTCCTCTCAAAAAATCGCCGGCATGGGCAGGGCCAGTTGCTGCGGCACATGCTGCAACTGCCAGTGCGTTCTGGCCCAATGCCATACTGTCGCACAATCCGCTTGCGCCAGTTCATCCGGCGGCTGCTGGCCAAGAAATACCAGCGCGGCGAACAGCGCTGGCGTCGGCCGCATAATATCCAGCGGAGCAGCCAGGGTTTGCTTGGAAAGTTTCTCGCCTGCCGCATTGACGGCCACCGGCAAATGCGCATAGGCGGGTGTCGGCAAGCCAAGGCACTGTTGCAGAAAAATCTGGCGTGGCGTTGATGCCAACAAATCAGCGCCGCGCAGAACATGTGTCATGCCGGCAGCCGCATCATCGACAACCACCGCCAGTTGGTAGGCAAACAAGCCATCAGCGCGTAGCACAATGAAGTCGCCCGCCGCTTGCGCCAGATCGCTGGTGATGCGGCCCTGAATGGCATCATCAAAAACCACGCTGGCCGCATCAACCCGCACGCGCCAGCTATGCGCTGTCTTGCCGGGCGGCAAACCCGCGCGGCAGGTGCCGGGATACAGCATCGCGCCATCAGCCGTCAGGGCAGAATCCGCGAGCTCCTTGCGCGTACAGGCGCAGGGGAATACGCGCCCCGCCGCCTGCAACTGGTCAAACGCAGCACGATAGGCCTCGCTGCTACGGCTCTGCCACACCACCTCGCCATCCCAAGCAAAGCCAAAGGCTTCCAGCGCATGCAATATGGTGTCCGCAGCCGCCACTGAGCAACGTGGCTGATCGACATCTTCCATGCGCAGATGCCACTCGCCGCCCTTTGCGCGCGCTTCGAGAAATGAACCCACTGCCGCAATCAGCGAACCAAAATGCAACGGACCGGTGGGCGATGGCGCGAATCTTCCGCGATAAACGGGTATAGAAAAATTCATCCGGGGCAATGGCAAAAAATGACGCGAAACGATAGCATAGGCGACCCACAAACTCTGGAGCAAACATGGCAACCCTGCAAATTGACGCCGACAACTTTCAACCGACGATTACCAACAACGCGACGGTCATCGTCGATTTTTGGGCCCCCTGGTGCGCCCCCTGCCGTGGCTTTGCGCCCACCTTCGAAGCCGCTGCGGAAAAAAACCCCGGCATCGTCTTCGCCAAGGTGAATACCGAGGAACAGCAGGAAATCGCCGCCGCCTTCAATATCCGCTCGATTCCCACGCTGATGATTTTCCGCGACCAGATCGTCATCTATTCAGAAGCGGGCGCACTGCCGGCGAGCGCGCTCGATGAACTGATCGCGCAAGCGATGGCGCTGGATATGGATCAGGTGCGCAAGGAAATCGCCAGCAACGAAGCCGCAAGCTGATTTACCGTTCAGTCGTATCCAGCGCTGCGCGGCCATCCAGCGTGATGCCTGCAGCCACCAGTTTGCGAATACCGTCTTCGCCGTAGCCAATCTCGCGCAGGATTTCCACGCTGTGCTCCCCATGGCACGGCGCGTGACGTGCCGCTTCTGGCTGCGATTCGCTCCAGCGCGCCGGCACGCCCATGGTGCGCAACGGACCTTCGGACGGATGCTCGGTGGTACTGAAAAAGCCGACGGCCTGCAAATGTTCGTCCTGCATCAGCGATTCGGGCGTATGTAGCGGCATTACCGGAATATCGGCGCGCTGCAACAATTCCAGCCACTCTGCGGAAGGGCGGGTCTGCATGATATCGGCCACCATCTGGTAAAGCGCGTCGATATGCTCGGTGCGGCTGCCCATGGTGGCGAAGCGTGCGTCGTTTTCAATGACGCCAGCCTGACCAATCGCCCCAAAAAATGCGGCCCACTGGCGGTTGGTATAAATCAGGGCGCAGATGTAGCCGTCGCTGGTGCGATAAGGCCGCCGGTTGGGCGACAACAGGCGCGGATAACCAGCCGGCCCGCTGGGTGGCTCGAACACGTGGCCGCCCATGTGGTCGCCGAGCACGGTCGCCGCCATGGTTTCAAACATCGGTATTTCAATTGCCTGCCCGCAGCCGGTATTCGTCCGATGCAGCAAGGCCGCCGTGACAGCAATCACGCCGTGCAGCCCGACGGTGCGGTCCGCGAGTGTGACCGGCACATAGCGCGGCATGTCCGATCCGGCCATTGACGCCAGCACCGGCAGGGAAACCGCGCCCTGAATCAGATCGTCATAAGCGGGCTTGTCGGCGTAGGGGCCATCCTGACCATAACCCACCAGCCCGACGTAAATGATTGCTGGATTGACCGCTTTGAGGTCTGCATACGCCAGTCCCAGCCGCGCCATGGCTTTTGGACGGATGTTGCAGATCAGCACATCGGCCGTGGCGGCCAGCCTGAGCAATGCTTCGCGGCC
>JBAQUE010000045.1:0-1828 GCA_049297315.1 Rugosibacter sp. | reverse complement strand
GCATCGATCAGTCCCGGCTGCCGCGGAGAAGCTGCAAGCGCGGACCGCATCCAGTGCAATTCAGGCGGCATATCGACCTCTTCCGGGATCAGCAGCAATTTGATCCGGCGCAGCAGGCGGCCGGTGTTGCGGCGGCTGGACAGGACCGAGATCGGTACGGCCAGAAGCCAGGCGCCGATGATGGGCAGCAGCCAGTAGAGCGAAGCCGGATTGAGCCAGTAGATCAAGCCTGCCCAGCCGGTGCCGAGCAACATGTGCAAGCCATGCCAGTTGAGTGCTTCGCGCCATCCGGTTTCGGCGTCTTCGCGCAGCGGTGACTTCCAGCGGATGGAGCGTCCGGCCAGCGCCGCGCAGACGAACTGGGTGTGGAAGATCATGCGGATCGGCGCCAGCAGCGCGGAAAACAGGGATTCCGCGAGCATGCCCGACGCCAGCGCAAGACGTCCGCCGAAGCGAGCCGGCTCGCGCAGCGCGATGAGAAGGAAGCTCAGCAGCTTCGGTGCGAAGAGCAGGGCGGCGGTTGCCGAAAACAGCGCGAACGCGCATTGCGAATTCCATTCCGGCCAGAGTGGAAACATCTGGTTGGGAACGCTGAAGTACTGTGGCTCGATCAGCGTATGGGTCGCCAGGAGCGCGGTCGAGCAGATCAGGAACAGGAACCAGAGCGGCGCCGACACGTACGAAAACGCGCCGGTGACGAATACCGCGCGATGCACTGGATGCAGTCCGGGTTCCGGGAACAGGCGGAAATTCATCAGATTGCCATAGCACCAGCGGCGATCACGCTTGAGATCTTCGATCAGCGTCGGCGGCGATTCCTCGTAGCTGCCCGGCATGTCGTAGGCGATCCACACGCCCCAGCCGGCGCGCCGCATTAATGCGGCTTCGACGAAGTCGTGGGACAGGATTTCGCCCGACAGCGCGCCGCGTCCCGGCAGGCGGCCGAGGGCGCAATGGCGCATGAAGGGCGCGATGCGGATGATCGCGTTGTGCCCCCAGTAGTGCGATTCGCCGAGCTGCCAGAAATACAGGCCGGCCACGAACAGCGGGCCATAGACACGGCTCGCGAACTGCTGCATGCGCGCATACAGCGTGTCGCGGCCGGTGGTGTGCGGCGCGGTCTGGATGATGCCCGTGTCCGGATGGGCTTCCATCAGGCGTACCAGCGTGGAAAGGCAATCGCCGCTCATCACGCTGTCGGCGTCGAGCACCACCATGTACTCGTAGTTCCTGCCCCAGCGTCGACAGAAGTCGGCGACGTTGCCGCTCTTCTTCTTGATGCGATGGTGGCGCCAGCGGTAGAACAGGTGTCCGGCGGCAGCGCAATCGCGGCGCATGTCGGCCCAGGCCGCGAGTTCGGCGACGCGGCAATCGGCGTCGCTACTGTCGCTGAGCACATAGAAATCGAAATGCGGCAGGTTCCGCGTTTCCGCGAGCGAGCGGTAGGTGGCCCGCAGCCCGGCGAACACCCGCGCCACGTCCTCGTTGCAGATCGGCATCACGATCGCGGTGCGCGCCGTCGCTGGCATCGGCGTGTCGCCGATGCCGTACCGCGATATCAGGTTGCGGTCGCCGCGGAGCAGTTGCAGGAACCCCATGAGCGCGGTCCAGAAGCCCGCCGATAGCCACAGGAAGAGCAATGCGAACAGCGCCAGCACGGCGATCTCGAGCGGCTGCGCGCCATGGTAAGGCAGCGCTAGTCGCATGAAGTGCGTCGCCAGGAAAGTCTGTCCGAGTATCAGCGCCAGCAATACGCAACGTCGCATGCGTGGCTGCTGCATAGGCATCATGGGGGAAGGCGAGGCATCGCGCGCGCGCGCCTTGCCGG
>JBAQUE010000044.1:0-4811 GCA_049297315.1 Rugosibacter sp. | reverse complement strand
TCACGTTGCTGGCGATGTCGGCGCTCATCGTCGCCACATTGGCGCTCGGCCAGGCGAACAAGAATTCGGGTTCGAAACCG
Organism: Rugosibacter sp.; assembly: GCA_049297315.1. Taxonomy (GTDB): domain Bacteria; phylum Pseudomonadota; class Gammaproteobacteria; order Burkholderiales; family Rhodocyclaceae; genus Rugosibacter. The sequence continues at coordinate 4,731 of JBAQUE010000044.1, read as the reverse complement.
CGGCCGCACATGCCGTAGTTGCCCGCGCCGTAAGAGCCGCCGACAATCAGCGTGAGCTTGGGCACGCGTGCGCAGGACATCGCATACACCATCTTGGCGCTGTGCTTGGCGATGCCGCCGCGCTCGGCCTCGGTGCCGACCATGAAGCCGGGGATGTTCTGGATGAACAGCAAGGGCACGCCGCGCTGGTTGGCCAGCTCGATGAAATGCGCGCCCTTCAATGCCGATTCGGCAAGCAGCGCACCGTTGTTGGCGAGGATGGCCACCGGCTGGCCATGGATGGCGGCAAAGCCGGTAACCAGGGTTTCGCCCCACAGCGGCTTGAATTCGTGGAATTCGCTGCCATCGGCCAGGCGCGCGATGATTTCTCGCGCGTCATATGGCTGCTTGGGGTCGGCCGGCACGATGCCGTTGAGTTCCAGCGGATCGTACAGCGGCGCTTGCGGCGTCAGCGCGGGTGTCAATTTGGATTCCGGCGGCAGGCTGGCGACAATCGCGCGCAGTTGCGCCAGCGCCTGCGGCTCGTCGTCGGCCAGATAGTCGGAGACACCCGAGACGCGGCTGTGCATCTCGGCGCCGCCCAGGGTTTCGCCATCGACTTCTTCGTTGATGGCGACCTTGACGATGGACGGGCCGCCCAGATGGATGCGTGCATTGCCACGCACCATGATGACTTCGTCCGACAGCGCGGGGATGTAGGCGCCGCCCGCCGTGCAGCCGCCGAACACGGCCGAGAGTTGCGGGATGCCGGCCTGCGACATGCGGCACTGGCGGTGGAAGCTGTTGCCGAAATGGTCCTTGTCGGGAAATACCCGGTCCTGCTCCGGCAGGAAGGCGCCGCCGCAATCCACCAGATACAAACAGGGCAGGCGCAGGCGCTCGGCGATTTCCTGCGCGCGCACATGCTTCTTGACGGTTTCGTGGAAGAACGAGCCGCCCTTCACCGTCGCGTCATTGGCGATGAACATGCAGGGCCGCCCGGCGACCATGCCGATGCCGGTGACGATGCCGCCGCCGGGCACTTCATTGTTGTACTGTTCCCAGGCCGCGAGTGGCGAGAGTTCGAGAAACGCGCTGCCGTCATCGACCAGGAAATCGATGCGCTCGCGCGCCAGCAGCTTGCCGCGTGCGCGATGGCGCTGGATGTGCGCATCGCGCCCGCCGTGCATGGCATGCGCCAGGCGCTCATGCAGCGTGTCGATGTGCGCCTGGGTATGCGCCAGGTTTTTTTGGTAGTCGGTGCTGCGCACATCGATGCGGCTGGTGATGGCGGTCATTGCAATGATTCCTTCATTTGCAGGTCAGTTATGTGTAGATTTTTTATAAGTGGAAGGCAGTCCGCTGTGCATCACGCGGCCGGCCAGCGGGCGGCCGATGATGCGTTCAGCGAGGCGCGCGGCCTCGATCAGCGCGTCAAGATCCAGCCCGGTGTCAATGCCGAGTTCCTCGCACATGAAGGCCATGTCTTCAGTACAGATGTTGCCCGCCGCGCCGCCGTATTTGTGGCCGGCGAAGGGGCAGCCGCCGAGGCCGGCGACCGAGCTGTCGAACAGGCGCACGCCCATTTGCAGCGCGGCATACACATTCGCGCCGCCGAGGCCGCGCGTGTCATGCAGATGCAGGCCGATCGGCGCGTCGGGCAACAGCTCGCGCACCGCACCGATGCGTCGCTTGATTTCTTCCGGATTGCCCCAGCCCATGGTATCGGCAAGATAAATCGCGGGCAGCGGGATGCGCCGTTCAGCGCAGGCATCCTTGAGCCAGCGCAGCAAGTCGGTGATCGCCGCAAGCGGAATCGCGCCGCTGAAGTTGCAGCCGAAGGCGGTCATCACATACGCCTGCTCGAACGGAATGCCGAGTTCGATATAGCGGTCTATCCAGACGAGCTGGCGGTCGCGCATTTCGCGCACGCTGCAATTGTTGTTGCTCTGCGAGAAGCCTTCGCTGGTGTAGAACATGACCTTGCCATCGAGATCAACCTGGTCACAGGCGCGGGCGCGTTCGAAACCGTTGGTGTTCAGCCACAGCGCGGTGTAGCGCGTGCCCGGCCGCTTGTGGATGGCGGCGAACAGGTCGGGCGTATCGGCCATCTGCGGCACAGCGCGCGGGCTGACGAAGGAGCCGACCTGAATCTGCTTGAGCCGCGCCGCCGACAGCGCATCGATCAATGCCGCGCGGTCGGCCAGCGCAAAACGGCCGGTTTCCATCTGAAAGCCTTCGCGCGGGCCTTCTTCGTGGAATTCAACGGATGCGGGCAGGGTCATGGTTTTTCTCCTTCATATATTCAGGTCGCGCTGGATTGAGCGCTAACTACGGCCAGTATCTGGCTGCGCTCAACCATGTCGCCGACCTGGCAATGCAGCTTGTCCAGCGTGCCATCGAATGGCGCATTGACATGCAGTTCCATTTTCATTGATTCGAGCACGATCACGGTTTGTCCAGTGGCGAGTGTATCGCCCTGGCGCAGCGGGATGGCGATGACCTTGCCCATCATCGGCGCATGCAGTTGTCCGTCGGCCACGGCATCGGCCATCGCGCCGCCAAGATAGGGCGTGCAGGCAAACACTATGGCGCCGAGCACGCTGGCCAAATGGATATTTTGTTCGTCGGCGGCAATCGACAACTCCAGCGCATAGCCGTCGCAATCCAGCAAATGCCGTCCTGCGCCAAGCGGGGTGAGCGACGCGCGTTTAATGACGGCTTCGCCCAGCATCAGCGTGCAACTGCCATCCGCCTGCCAGGCCGAGTAGCGCAGCGGGTATTCGTTGCCGCCCGTGGTGAATAGCACGGCAGGCGGCGCTGCGGGCAGTTCCGCACCGGTCGCCAGCCGCCAGCCGGTTAGCGCGGGCAGCGTCCAGCAGCCGAGTTCCATTGTTGCCGCGCGGCTTTGCGCCAGCCAGTGCAGCGCGGCGGCGGCCAGGTGTTCTTGTGGCGGTGTTGCTTGAATGGAGGCATCCGCTGCGGTATCTGCCGCCGCATAGCGCTCGTCAATCAGGCGGGTATGGAAATCGCTGGTGCGGGTTTCCGGCCAGTCGAGCACTGTGCACAGGAAATCCAGGTTGGTCGGCAGGCCGAGCAGCGTGCTGTTGCGCAGGCCGGCGAGCAATGACAGGCGCGCCGCTGCGCGGTCGATGCCATGCGCAATCAGCTTGGCGACCATTGAATCGTAATGCGGCGTGATCTCGTCACCGCTGGCGATGCCCGACTCGATGCGCACGCCAGCACGCGAAAAGTCGGCGCTGGCGATACGGCCCGTGGCGGGCAAAAAACCTGCCGTGGCGTCTTCGGCGCACAGCCGCGCTTCAAAAGCATGGCCCTGGCAGCGCACATCGGATTGCGCGATGGGCAGGCATCCCGTATCGGCGATCTGTAGTTGCAGTTCGACCAGATCCAGACCAGTAATTTCTTCGGTCACCGGATGCTCGACCTGCAAGCGCGGATTGACTTCGAGGAAGTAATGCTCATTGCCGGTGACGATGAATTCCACCGTGCCCAACCCGCGGTAGTTCACCCCGGCGGCGAGCTTGACCGCCTCGGCCAGCAGCGCCGCGCGCAAGCCGGGCGCAAGATTTGCGGCCGGCGCTTCCTCGATGACTTTTTGATGCCGCCGTTGCAGGCTGCATTCGCGCTCAAAAAGATGGATCACATTACCCTGCCCGTCGCCGGCGACCTGCACCTCGATATGCCGCACGCGCGGCAGATAGCGCTCGACGATCAATTCGCCATTGCCGAAAGATTTTTCCGCCTCGCGCATGGCGCTGGCGATGCGCTGTTGCAGATTGTCCAGCGTGGCTATCACCGCCATGCCGCGACCGCCACCGCCGGCCACCGCCTTGAGCAGTACCGGCAAGGGCATGCTGTGTACCAGGCTGGCCACGGCGGCCGCATCGGCCATGCCTTGCTGGCTGCCGGGAATGATGGGCACGCCGAGGCGCGCAGCTTCGAGCTTGGCGCTGGCCTTGCCGCCGAGGCGCTGCATGGTTTCCGCCGTTGGCCCGATGAAGATCAGCCCGGCGGCCTCGACCGCATGCACGAAGGCCGGATTTTCCGAAACGAAACCATAGCCCGGATGTATGGCGTCCGCGCCCACGCGCTTGGCGGCGGCAATGATCGCCTCGATATTGAGATAACTGTCGCTTGATGCTGCGCCACCAAGTTCAATGGATTCGCCGATTTCGCGCACATGGCGGGCGCGGCGCTCGGCGCTGGAATGCACACCGGCCACGGCGAGGCCAAGCCGGCGGCAGGTGCGCGCGATGCGGCAGGCGATCTCGCCGCGATTGGCTATCAGGACTTTGCGGATGTTTTTCATTGCAGAAACGGATTCAAACCCGGAAACAGCATTTGAACCACGGGGAACACGGGGGGCACGGGGAAAGTCATGGGATTATTTGAGTCTCCAGACATGGGTTCAAGCGTCTCTGGACAAAATATGGTCTATCACCCATCGTGCAAACTCCTGAAGAAATTCTCTCAATATCACTATTCTCCCCGTGATCCCCGTGTGCCCCGTGGTTAGCTGATATTTTTAAGTCCATCTTAAAAACGGAATACGCCAAAGGGGGTCGGTTGCGCCGGGGTGCGCGAGGCGAGGTCGAGCAGCAGGCCCATCACATCGCGGGTTTGCACCGGGTCGATGACATCATCGACCCACAGGTTGGCGGAGAAGTTGTAAGCCGGCTGAAAGTCTTCATAGACTTTGCGTATCGGCGCCTTGAAGGCTTCCTGTTC
>JBAQUE010000043.1:0-3835 GCA_049297315.1 Rugosibacter sp. | reverse complement strand
CGTTTTCCTGCGCGCGGCGGATGATCTTGTCATCAATGTCGGTGATATTGCGCACGTAAGTCAACTGATAGCCGCTGGCCCGCAGCCAGCGCGCCACCATGTCGAACACCACCATCACACGCGCATGACCCAGGTGGCAGTAGTCATACACCGTCATGCCGCACACGTACATTTTGACGTGGCCTGGCTGCATGGGGACAAAGGCCTGCTTTTCGCGGGCGAGGGTGTTGTATAGCTTGAGCATCAGACGGGATCAGTGAAACATCGAATTGCCTAGAGTTGCAAGCATTTTCAGTGCTTCGGCTGGAGGTGTGTGGGTTGTGGGATCAGGTCGTGTCTTGCTAGAATCAGCAACTGAATTCAGCATGGTTTATCCCCGCGAAATTCTTTTGCAGGCAACCACCATGAGAAGTATATATCATGAAAAAAATCCGCTTTAATGCTACCCGCTTACTGGCGCTTGCCTTTTTCCTTGCCTGTTTTTCGCTGAATTCGGCAGCGCATGCGGAATCCTTGCAGGATATCAACAGACTGATAAAACAAGGGCAAAATGCCCAGGCCCTGGAACAGCTGGATAGTTATATCGCAGCCAACCCCAGAAATGCCCAGGGGCGCTTCCTCAAGGGCGTTTTGCTGACGGAAATGAACAGAACCAATGAAGCCATTCTCGTGTTCAACAAACTGACCGAGGACTATCCCGAGCTGCCGGAACCCTACAACAACCTGGCGGCCATTTACGCACGGCAGAATCAATACGACAAAGCCCGCCAGGCGCTGGAAATGGCGATACGCACACACCCTTCCTATGCCACGGCGCATGAAAACCTGGGCGATATTTATGTGCAGCTCGCCAGCCTGGCGTATGACCAGGCATTTCAACTTGACTCAAGCAATACCAGCGCAAAAAACAAGCTGGACCTGACCCGCAAGCTGATAACGACATCCTCTGGGATGAAGGCCAGCCAGCCAGCCAGTGCAGGGCGCTAGTTGGTGCAAAATAACGATGCTCTCCGACAGTCCTGAGGGCAGCCTGCTGAACCGTTTTACATTCAATTGCTTTTTCTTATTCTGGAGCTTCTTATATGCAACGTCTTTTTTTCTTCGCTGTCGCACTGTTATTCAGCTTTGCGGCCCATGCCGCAAATCCCCAGGTAGAGATGAAAACCTCACAGGGCGCGCTCATCATCGAGCTGTATCAGGACAAGGCGCCCAAGTCGGTGGCCAACTTTCTGCAATATGCCAAGGAGGGTTTCTACAAAGGCACGATATTCCACCGGGTGATTGACGGCTTCATGATCCAGGGCGGCGGCTTTACCGTCGGCATGAAAGAAAAAGCAACCCGCGCGCCGATTGAGAACGAAGCCAAAAACGGGCTGAAGAACGAGCCCGGCACCCTGGCCATGGCGCGCACCGGCGATCCCCACTCGGCGACAGCACAGTTTTATATCAATCTTGAAAACAATGCCCCGCTCAACTATCCCGGTTCCGATGGCTGGGGTTATGCGGTGTTTGGCAAGGTGATCAAGGGCTTCGATGTGGTGCAAAAAATCGGCAAGACCCGGACCGGAAGTTCCGGTGGCTATCAGGACGTGCCCACGACGCCCATCGTCATTGAATCCGTCACGCTACTGACGGCTGACGCCAAACCAGCGAGCAAACAATGATCAAACTAACCACCACCCACGGCGTCATCACTCTCGAACTTGACGCCGAAAAAGCGCCGAACACGGTTGCCAACTTCATCGCCTATGTCGAAGCCGGCCAATACGACAAAACGGTTTTTCATCGCGTAATTCCCGGCTTCATGGTGCAAGGTGGCGGCTTTGAGCCCGGCATGCAGCAAAAGCCGGTCGGTGCACCGATTGAAAACGAAGCCAACAACGGCCTCAAGAATGACAACTACACAGTCGCCATGGCGCGCACCTCAGACCCGCACTCGGCCACGGCGCAATTCTTCATCAATGTGGCCGACAACGATTTCCTCAACTATGGCACCTGCCAGGATGGCTGGGGTTATTGCGTGTTTGGCCGCGTCGTCGAAGGCAAGGATGTGGTGGACAAGATCAAAACCGTGCCCACGCGCACGGTCAGCTTTCACCAGAACGTACCGGCCGACGATGTGGTGATCGAACGCGCCGAAGTTGTCTGAAAATATTGCCGGAAAAACAGGGACGCGCCGTGTTGCACATTGCTGGCGCTGCCCGTTTTATCTCTGATCTGCACCTGAATGCCGCGCGCGCCGATATTGCGGCGCGCTTTTTTGCCTTTCTTGCCGACACGGCCAAGGCCAAGGTCAGCGCCTTGTTCATTCTTGGCGACCTGTTTGATGCCTGGATTGGTGATGACGATCTGACTGACCCATTCAATACGCAGGTCTGCACCAGATTGCGCCAACTCGCCGACAGCGGCACGCAGGTGTTTTTCATGGCGGGCAACCGCGACTTCCTGATCGGCGACAGCTTCGCCGCAGCATCTGGTGTGCACCGGCTTGATGAACCTCAAAAAGTCGGCGCTGGTTTGAATCCGTTTCTGGACGACACGGCGATATTGCTCTTGCATGGCGACACGCTATGCACAGATGACGTCGATTACCAGCGCTTCCGGCAGCTCGTGCGCAGCGGCGCATGGCAGGCCGATTTTCTTGCCCGCCCGCTGGCGGAGCGCCGTGCTGAAGCGCAAGCCTTGCGCCAGCGCAGCCGGCTGGCGACGCAGGCCAAGGCGGAAGACATCATGGATGTGAATGCAGGCAGCGTGCGCGCCGCGCTGGCCGCCGCCGCTTGCCACCTGCTGATCCACGGCCACACGCACCGTCCTGGCTGCGAACGCATCACGCTTGCCGATGGCATTGCAGAACGCTGGGTGCTTTCCGACTGGGATACCGGCCGTGGCGACGCGCTTGAGGTCAATGCCGACGGCATTCGCCGGATCGACCTGTCAAGCTAATCAGTTTTGCAACAAGCCGCGCGCAATATCCGCTTGCAGGTCGGCCGGGCTTTCCAGACCGACAGCAATGCGCAACAAGCCTTCAACAATGCCGGATGCCGCACGCGCCTCGGGCGAAATACGGCCATGCGTGGTGGATGCCGGATGGGTAATGGTGGTTTTGGTATCGCCCAGGTTGGCAGTAATCGACAATAAGCGGCAGTTATCCACCACACGCCAGGCGGCTGCACGCCCCCCCTTCACCTCGAACGCCACAATCGCGCCCCCCGTTGCCTGCTGCTTCATCGCCAGCGCATGCTGCGGGTGCGAGGCCAGCCCCGGGTAATGCACGCGCGCCACTTGCGGTTGCTGCTCCAGCCAGCGCGCCAGTTCCAGCGCATTGGCTGACTGCTGCTTCATGCGCAACGCCAGGGTTTCCATGCCCTTGAGGATGACCCAGGCATTGAAGGGAGAAATCGTCGGCCCGGCGGTACGCAGGAATTTGAAGACATCATCAACCAGGACTTTCGGGCCGCACACCGCGCCACCCAGCACCCGCCCCTGCCCGTCCAGGTATTTGGTGGCGGAATGGATCACCAGGTCAGCACCCCATTGCAGCGGCTTTTGCAGCGCCGGGCTGCAAAAGCAGTTATCGACGACGAACAACGCCCCACCGGCATGCGCCACGCCAGCCAGCGCCGTCATATCCAGCACCTCGGTCAATGGATTGGATGGCGTCTCAATAAACAAAATCCGCGTGTTGGGCTGCATGGCGGCGGCAAATGCTGCGCTATCGGGTGAATCGATGAAGGTGGTTTCTATGCCGAAGCGCGGCAGGATGTTGCCCAGCAGTTGCTGGGTCGCACCAAAAATGCTGCGCGAGGCGACAATGTGCTCGCCAGCTTTCATCAGC
>JBAQUE010000042.1:0-6820 GCA_049297315.1 Rugosibacter sp. | reverse complement strand
CGCCAGGGCAATGGCGGCCGCACGCATCTGCTCAGCCCGGCGATGGCCGCCGCTGCCGCGATTGCCGGGCATTTCGCCGATGTGCGTGAATTCACGAATGAGTTGATAACCTGAAAGGAGAAGCCATGGTGCGTATTTTTACAGCGGTTGTTTTGATCACTTTGCTGGCTGCCTGCAACACCGTGCAAGGCCTCGGCAAGGACATCGAAAAGGGCGGCGAGGCGATTCAGAAGTCCAGCAAATAATGGAAAAATTCATTACCCATGAGGGCCTGGTGGCGCCATTGGATCGCGCCAACGTCGATACCGATGCCATCATCCCCAAGCAGTTCCTGAAATCGATCAAGCGCTCAGGCTTCGGCCCGAATGCGTTTGATGAGTGGCGCTATCTGGACCACGGCGAGCCGGGCATGGACAACACCAAGCGGATCAGGAATCCTGATTTTGTGTTGAACCAGCCGCGCTATCAGGGCGCGTCGATTTTGCTGACGCGGCAGAATTTCGGTTGTGGTTCATCGCGCGAACATGCGCCCTGGGCCTTGCAGGATTTTGGTTTTCGCGCCATTGTTGGCGAATCGTTCGCCGACATTTTTTTCAACAACTGCTACAAGAACGGCTTGCTGCCGATCGTGTGCCCCAAAACTGAGGTCGATGCCCTGTTCAAGGTGGTTGCGGATACGCCGGCTTATCGCCTGACCATAGATTTGCCAGGCCAGCGCGTCGTGCGTCCTGACGGCCACGTCATTCCATTCGAGATCGATGGATTCCGCAAGGAATGTCTGCTCAACGGCTGGGACGATATTGGTTTGACGTTGCGCCATGCTGAAAAAATCCACGCCTACGAAGATCGTCGGCGCAACGAGCAGCCCTGGCTGTTTTCCTAAACCAGTTTCTTGAGAGTAAGCGAGTTTCCATGAAGATTGCAGTCTTGCCGGGTGACGGTATCGGCCCTGAAATTACCGCCGAGGCGGTACGTGTATTGCGCGCACTGGGCTTGAAGTTTGAAATGGAAGAAGCGCCGGTAGGCGGCGCCGGTTATCGCGCAGAGGGGCATCCGCTGCCGGCATCGACGCTGGCTTTGGTCAAGGCATCGGATGCGGTGCTGTTTGGCGCGGTCGGCGACTTCAGCCTGGATACGCTGCCGCGCGAATTGCGTCCGGAGCAGGCGATCCTCGGCCTGCGCAAGGAACTCAACCTGTTCGCCAACTTCCGTCCGGCGCTGGTTTATCCCGAACTGGTGCAGGCATCTTCGCTGAAGCCAGAAGTGGTGGCCGGGCTCGATATCCTGATTATCCGTGAGCTGACCGGGGATATTTATTTCGGCCAGCCGCGCGGCATCCACACGCTGGCCAATGGCGAACGCGAAGGTTTCGATACCATGCGCTACACGGAATCGGAAATCCGCCGTGTCGCCCATGTCGGCTTTCAGGCGGCGCGCAAGCGCAACAAGCGCCTGTGTTCGGTGGACAAGGCGAATGTGCTCGACACCATGCAGCTCTGGCGCGAAGTGGTGATCACCGTGGGCAAGGAATATCCCGATGTTGAATTGACGCATCAGTACGTGGATAACGCGGCGATGCAACTGCTCAAGAATCCGAAACAGTTTGATGTCATCGTCACCGGCAACATGTTTGGCGATATCCTTTCCGATGAAGCGTCGATGCTGACCGGCTCGATCGGCATGCTGCCATCGGCTTCGCTGAATGACAAGGGCTTTGGCCTGTACGAGCCGATCCATGGCTCGGCGCCGGACATTGCCGGCCAGGGGCTGGCCAATCCGCTGGCAACGATACTTTCGGCGGCGATGATGCTGCGCTTCAGTTTCAGCCTGGATACCGAGGCCGGCCGCATTGAAAACGCGGTGAAAAAAGTGCTGGCGCAGGGTTATCGCACACGCGATATCGCCGAGCCGGGTAGACAGGTTGTGAGCACCAGCGCCATGGGCGACGCCGTGTTGGCGGCGCTGTAATTAACGAGGAAAAATGCACAGATGAAGCGAGTCGGTTTAGTCGGTTGGCGCGGGATGGTGGGTTCGGTGCTCATGCAGCGCATGCGTGAGGAAGATGATTTCTCGCTGATCGAGCCGGTGTTTTTCACGACTTCGAACGTGGGCGGCAAGGCGCCGGATTTCGCACCGGATGCGTCACCGCTGAAAGATGCGAAGAGTCTTGCCGAACTGATAAAGATGGATATCATCATCACCTGCCAGGGAGGTGACTACACCACGGAAATTTTTCCCAAGCTGCGCGCGATAGGCTGGTCGGGGCATTGGATAGACGCGGCTTCGAGCCTACGCATGCAGGATGATGCGGTCATCATTCTCGACCCGGTGAATCTGGACGTCATCAAGCAAAGCCTGGCCAAAGGGGGCCGCAACTGGATCGGCGGCAACTGTACGGTAAGCCTGATGCTGATGGCGATGGGCGGCCTGTTCAAGGCGGATCTGGTTGAATGGGTGAGCGCCATGACCTACCAGGCGGCATCCGGCGCCGGTGCGCAAAACATGCGCGAACTGCTGGCGCAGATGGGCGAAGCGCATCGGGTGGCCAAGGGCTTGCTGGACGATCCGGCATCGGCCATCCTCGACATCGACCGCGAAGTGGCCGGCATATTGCGCGATGACAAATTTCCCACCGCCAACTTCGGCGTGCCCCTGGCGGGCTCGCTGATTCCCTGGATTGACAAAGATTTGGGCAATGGCCAAAGCCGTGAAGAATGGAAAGGCATGGCCGAAACCAACAAGATTCTCGGCCGTGCCGCGACGCCGGTTCCGGTGGATGGCCTGTGCGTACGCATCGGCGCGATGCGCTGCCACTCGCAGGCGCTGACCGTCAAGCTCAGGAAAGATGTGCCGCTGGACGAAATTACCGGTTTGCTGGCGGCGCATAACGATTGGGTCAAGGTGGTGCCGAATCAGCGCGAAATTACTTTGCAGGAACTGACCCCGGTGGCTGTGACCGGCACCTTGGGCGTCCCCGTCGGCCGCCTGCGCAAGCTGGCCATGGGGCCGGAATATTTGTCAGCTTTTACGGTAGGTGACCAGCTATTGTGGGGCGCGGCCGAACCCCTGCGTCGCATGCTGCGACTGTTGTTGCACTGATATTTGCGGACCATCAGCCTGTTGTTGTAAAAACATGAGAGTCCGGTTGAGCTTGCGCGCTTAATGCCATGATGTTATGTTGATAACTTATTGAAAGCCATGCAGGGAGCAACTGTGCGTAAAACTGTCAAGAAAACTCATATCGTCAAGCTGGCAATTTTTTCTTTGACCATGGCTGCCTTACCGTTTGCGGTCCATGCGGCAGGGCTGGGGAAAATATCCGTGCTCTCGGCGCTTGGCCAACCCTTGAAGGCCGAGATTGAGGTTTTCTCCACCAGTGATGAAGCCCAGTCGATCCAGACCAAGCTGGCGACCGCCGACGCTTTTCGCCAGGCGGATATTGACTACGTACCGGTACTGGCCAGCTTGAAGTTCTCGTCCGTCAAGGAGCGTGATGGGCGTCGTTACATTCAGGTCACGACAGACCGGCCACTGAACGAACCCTTTGTGGATATGCTGGTCGAGTTGAACTGGACGGCAGGCCGTCTGGTACGCGAATATACCTTCCTGCTTGATCCTCCCGGGTTGGCTGATGCCACAACAGCAACGCCGGCACCTGTTGCTGCACCGGTAGTTCGGCCGGAAGCCGCCGTAGCGGGTTCTGCGCAAGAACCGCCGAGCGCTGCTGCCACGGAAGCGCCGCATGGTAGTCCTGTTCCCTCTGCCAAAAAATCCAGTGCATTAACGCCCGTTAAGGGAACAGGTGATGCCGCCCGAAAAAGTTACACCGTCGTTGCAGGTGATACGCTGGGCAAAATCGCCACACGGAATTTGCCAACGGGCGTAAGTCTGGATCAAATGCTGGTGGCGCTGTTCCGCAATAACCAACAGGCATTTTCTGGCAGCAACATGAACCGTTTGCGCGCCGGAAAAATCCTGATGATCCCCGATAGCGAAGCGGTGAACAGCATCGCGGCCAATGAGGCGCGCAAGGAAGTGATTGCCCAGGCCGCCGATTTCAATGCATACCGCAAGAAGCTGGCGGCTCTTGCGGCGAGTGAGGCGGTTGAGCAAGAAACTACCCGGCAAACAAGCAGCGGGAGGATTTCGCCTAAAGTCCAAGAGGCTACGCCAGCCAGTAGTGGCAAGGATAAGCTGGAGGTTTCACGCACCGAAGTCGCCAGGGATGGGAAGCTGCACGGACGGGTTGCTGCATTGGAAGAGGACTTGGTCGCGCGTGACAAGGCGCTCAAGGAAGCCAATGAGCGTGCTGCTGAGCTGGAAAAGAAGCTGGCCAGCATGAAAAAACTGGTTGAGATGAAAAGTCAGGCAGGCAGTGATCTTCAACAAAATGTGCAAGCCGCGAAACCTGCCGCCGCATCTCCATCTGCCCCCGCCGCAGCCGTAGCGGAATCTGCTGCACCGGACGTGGCAAATCCCTCGCTGGAAGCTAAACCGGCAGAGGTGGCAAAGCCCGTCGAAGCCGCTCCACCTCCCCCCGTAGTAAAGCCGAAGAAGAAAATCATTCCGCCTCCCCCGGAGCCGGAGCCCGGTTTCATGGAAGAAAACGGGAATTTGGTATTCGGTGGTGGCGGCATTCTGGCGCTGCTGTTGGGCTGGCTTGGGTTTAATGCCTGGAAGCGGCGCAAGGCAGGAGTAGAAGACTTGGCGGATGCGGAACCTGATTTTCTGGTGCACTCAGGGGTCAGTGCGCCCTCAAGTGCAAGCAGTGTCGCTCCGCCACTTAGCGAACAACAAGTCAGCCGTTTCAGTGAAGGTTTTAGCCAGGCTGCGGTGGCCATCGATGTGTTAACCGAGGCGGATACGTTTCTCGCTTTTGGCCGTGATGCGCAAGCGGAAGAAGTCCTGCTGGCCGCGCTGGAAACCGAGCCTGATCGGTATGCAATTTATTTGAAGCTGCTCGATATTTATGCTGCGCGCAAAAATCTTGCGGCCTTTGGGTCACTGGCCAGGCGCTTGCATGAGAAAACCGGCGGCCTTGGTGCGGACTGGGAAAGAGCCGCGGCAATGGGGGCTGCACTTGACCCTGGAAACTCACTCTACCAGGTTGCCGCATTGATGGCGGAACCTGCAAGCGAGCCACCCGTTGCAGCGCCGGATTTTGACGCCACGATGGTCATGCAGGAAAGTCCGCTGGCAACTGCGGTTCCCGGGCAAACGGTTGAGCCAGCCATCGCTGAGCAGACGGAGATGGTCGATTTCGAGCTGGACTTCGAGCCGCAAGCGGCAGGCGGAGTTGAAGCAGCAGAAGCGGCGCCCGGCACGCATGGCCTGGATTTTGACCTGGACTTGGGGACTGCCGAGGATGTCGCCACGACAGCGCCTGCAACGCCAATTCAGGCAGTTGACGCACCTGCTCCGCAGGACCTGCACCTGGGGAATGGCGGCGCGGCGCTACCTGTAATCAAAGCATCAGAGCCTGACTCGAACAGCATCGACTTTGACTTTGACCTCCTGCTGGATGCCGGAGATAAAGCAGAAGCTGCTGCACCAACGCTTGACCTCGGTGGCATTGACCTCAACCTGGATGCGCCAGGCGCATCCGATGCCGTATCACCAGAGCCGATTTTTGACGTAACCGGTGGCGCGGATGCAGCGGAAAATCCCGAAGTCGCCACCAAGCTGGAACTCGCTGCCGCCTATGAGGAAATGGGCGACCGCGAAGGGGCCCGCGAGCTATATCAGGAAGCGCTGGTCGAGGGCAACGCGGCGCAACAGGAAGCTGCGCGCAGCAAGCTGGCCAGCCTTGGCTGATCGATGATTTCTCCCGGCTTCGCGTCGGGAGATGTTGGCCACATGACACGTTGCCATCCCGCCAGCCTGATCCTGCTCTGGCTGGCATTGCTCATGGCGCTTGCCGCACGCAGCGGCGCCTTGCTGATCCTGACCAGCATGATATTGACCCTGTGCGCACTGTTGAAGGCAGGCATGTACCTGCGCCGCCTGCTGCGCCGCAGCCGCTGGCTGCTGCTGACCTTGTGTGCTGTATTCATCTGGATGACGCCGGGGACACCGCTGCCGTTGCTACCCGGTGCGAGTAGTGAAGGCCTGCATCTGGCCATCGAACATGGCGCGCGTTTGCTGCTGGCCTTGGCCTCGCTTGCGCTGGTGCTGCAAGCGTTGACCGCTGTCGAACTGGTGGCGGGCATGCACGCCTTGCTGTCGCCACTGCGCTGGTTGGGCATCTCGCCCGACCGCATGGCTGTGCGGCTGATGCTGACACTTGAAGAGGTTGAAAGCATCCGTGATGAAGCCGCATCGTCGCGAAAGCCAGCCAGTGCACCCACGGATATTTTGCGCTTGCCGCAGGCGCAGGCCGGCATCGCTGATGCCGCTGCGGGATTGGCCTCGTTTGCGCTATTGGCCTCGCTCTGGCTGCCATGAGAATTGCCCTTGGCCTTGAATATGACGGCGCCACCTTCTGCGGCTGGCAGTCGCAGGCGGGCGGCGGATCGGTGCAGGATGCGCTGGAATCCGCCGTGTCCGTCATCGCCGATGCGCCATTGCGGGTAGTTTGCGCCGGGCGCACCGATGCGGGTGTGCATGCGCTTGAGCAAGTGGTGCATTTCGATACGCCAACCCAGCGGCCGCTGACGGCCTGGGTGCGTGGCGTGAATGCCAACCTGCCGCCGACGGTAGCGGTGCGCTGGGCACAGGAAATGCCGGATGAATTCCATGCGCGCTTCTCGGCACGCGGCCGGCGTTATCGTTATCTGTTGCTGAACCGCGCCGTGCGTCCCGGTCTGCTGGCGCGCCGCGT
>JBAQUE010000041.1:0-5049 GCA_049297315.1 Rugosibacter sp. | reverse complement strand
GCCTTGCAGCATCTGCCACAGGTTGAGCGGGGTTTTGCCGATGGGCAGCGTAATCGATCGCAGCCCATCAATGATGGCCGGTAGCAGGCCGAGGATATGCAGGGCGACGATGATCCAGGCGATGGCTGAAAAAATGCGCTCGAAACTGGCCAGCCAGGCGCCATTCGTGAAGCTGTGGCGCAGGATGTAAAACACCAGGCGAATGACCGCCAGCGAGCCAAGCAGCGGCAGGGCCAATGTCAGCAGGTGCGTATGTATGAAGCTTTCCAGCCCTAGCCGCGCCAGAAAAACCAGCGCCAGCGCGACCAGCGGGAAAACCACCCGTTTCAGGCTGCCTTGTCCCAGTTGCCAGGCGCGTCCGTGTTCGGCCGGAATTCCGGCAGATGCCCGCTCGCGGACAATGCCTTCAACCAGCTTGGCGAGCAGGACTGCAACCGTCAGCGCAATGAGCTGCCAGACGATGTCGGGATGTTTGAGTTCATCGGCAATGTCTTGCCAGAACAAGGTGAGCTGGTTAGTCATGGGCTGCTTCCGTCATCGTTTGTGGGTTGCGCGGCATACGGCTGCGCTTCGGCGCGGTGGCGTCGCCAGTTGTCGAGATAACGCCGTTGCATGGGGCGGTTGCCGTGCAGGATCAGCAGGTTTTCCGCATTTCTTGCTTGCGCAGACCAGGTGAAATTGTAGCTGCCGGTGATCACCGCGCCGTCCGCATCGGTGGCATCGATCAGCATGATTTTATTGTGCGCCACGGCGTAGCGCGTCTCCAGCCACACCGGAATGCCTGCGGCCGCGAGTTTGGGAATTTGCGAACTTTGGCCATTCTTGAGCATTTCGTAGTCGGCGAGGATTTCCACAACCACGCCGCGCGCCTTGGCATCCAGCAAGGCATTGCTGATCGAGCGGCTGGTCAGCAGGTACGCTTGCACATGGATGCTGTGCCTGGCCTTGGCCAAGGTGCGGATAATCGCGCCTTCGGCATCGTCCCAGGGCGTGAATAAGACTTCCATC
Organism: Rugosibacter sp.; assembly: GCA_049297315.1. GTDB lineage: Bacteria > Pseudomonadota > Gammaproteobacteria > Burkholderiales > Rhodocyclaceae > Rugosibacter. The sequence continues at coordinate 4,041 of JBAQUE010000041.1, read as the reverse complement.
GTGCCGCTGGCTGGCACGGCTTCCGCTTTGGCTGCATCTGTTGCGATGATGCAAGCGGCGAAAGCGACCAGCAGGAAAGTATTCAGCCGCGGCCAGGGCTTATTCGGATGTTGCAAAAAATGCTTCACTTGGCGCGTTCCAGCACAGCGGCATAAAAGCCATCCGTGCCGTGCTTGTGCGGGGAGAGCCGCAAATCTTCGCCACAGTCGATGGCAATGCCCTGCGCGGCCAGCACTTCCTGCGCCGATAGCCGGTGAAACTCGGCATGGTTGGCCAGAAAGGCATCCACGATGGCCGCGTTTTCCTCATCGAGAATGCTGCATGTGGCGTACACCAGGCGGCCACCGGGCTTGAGCAGACGTGCGGCGGCAGTGAGGATGCCAGCCTGTTTTTGCGCTAATTCATTCACCCCCTGGGGCGACTGCCGCCATTTCAGATCGGGATTGCGGCGCAGTGTGCCCAGGCCGGAACAAGGCGCGTCAACCAGCACGCGGTCTACCTTGCCCGCCAGGCGTTTGACGCGAATGTCATTTTCATTGCTGATCAGGATGGGATGCACATTCGACAAGCCGGCCCGCGCCATGCGCGGCTTGAGCTTGGCCAGGCGCTTCTCGGCCACGTCGAACGCATACAGCCGCCCGGTCGAGCGCATCATGGCGCCGAGCAGCAGCGTTTTGCCACCGGCGCCGGCGCAAAAATCCACCACCATTTCGCCGCGCTTCGGGGTCAGCAGATAGCCCAGCAACTGCGAGCCTTCGTCCTGGACTTCGATGGAACCATCCAGGTACAGCGGATGTTTTTGCAAAAAAGGTTTGCTCTTGAGGCGGATGCCGAGTGGTGAATAAGGGCAGGGCAGCGCGCTGATGCCTTCCGCATTGAGTTGCACCAGCGCGGCATCGCGGTTGGCTTTCAAGCTATTCACGCGCAGGTCAAGCGGTGCCGATGCGTTGAGCGCGCGCGCCAAGGCGAGCAATTCATCGGCGGGCAGTCGTGTGCCCAGGCGTTCGACCAGCCAGTCGGGAAAATCGAGCTGCTCGCCGAGAGTCAGTCCGGGTTCCGGCTGGTGGCGGATTCCAGCCAGCCAGGCGGCTTCGTCGGGTAGCAGTGCTGGCTCAAGCTGCCGTTGCGAGAGGCCGCGCACGCGCGAGAGCGAGAGCAGGACCAGGTCGCGCGGGGCGATGCATTTTTTGGCTGAAGGCTTGGCCGAGGGTTTCAGGCTGGCCAGGCTTTCCAGCAGTCGTTTGCGGCGCAGCACGGCATAAGCGGTTTCTGCGATAAAGGCGCGGTCGTGCGCACCGCTTTTCTTTTCACGAAAGAAGGCGGAAAGGACCGCGTCGGCTGGTTGGGTAAATTCAAGCAGGCGCGTGACAGCCTCCACCGTGGTGTTGAGCAATGCTGCGCTGACGCCATCTGCTATCGGCGCTACCTGGGGCAGGGCGGCCGTGGGTTTTCTGCCGCGTAGAGGGTTTTTGTTATCGTGTTTCATTGTGTATTACCAAGGCCATTTCTTCCGCAATCTGTTCAAAAACTTCGCCTTTGCGGTCGGTGAAGCGAATTTTAATCGGCAGGCTGGGCACGTCGCGCGCAATCCAGATTTCTATGGCGTCGTCCCCGTTGTGGGTTTTCAGGTGCACCGTGGCGTGGGATGTGCCTTGATAAATCAGGGGTTCTTCACCGACCAGTTGAAACCGGTATTTCTCCAGCTTGCGACCCGTGGCGATGGGCAGTTCCAGCGGGTCGGGCGGGTTGGCCGCGGCGAGCAGCAAGACCAGTTGGTAATACATCGACAGCATGTCCTGTGTGTTTTCCGGTAGCGGATCTTCGTGGCCGGCGTAAGACAACTTGTGGCTCGCCCAGTCGAAATGGGCGGTGTCGGCGCCGCGTTTGCCGTCCGTGCGGAAATCCACGGGCCGCAGGCCGGCAGGCGTCACTTCGCCACGGCTTTCCTGCACGATGCGGACCGGTTTGAAGAGCGCTGCGAGTCCCGTTGTTTCAGTCACGCTTTGCGCCGTGTAAGTGTTGCCGTCATGTTTCCAAGTGTAAACATTCTGGCCGATAATCAGGCCGCCCGCGCCGCGGGTGATGATGAAGCGCAGGCGGCCTTCACCGGGGAGTCCGGCGAGGTTGATTGACGGTATGGCCGGCGCCGCGGGCTCCTCGGGGACGGGTGGCTCAACGGACTGGACTGCTGGCAACTGATCGGCGGTGTCGGTATTACCCGTGTTTTCAGGCGGCGAAAAAGTCGGCTCTGGTGATACGGCGGCAGGCGCTGTGGCAAGGGCGGCAGCCGGTGCAGAAGCGGGTTTGGCCATGCGCCGTTTGGGTGGGCCTGGCGGCGGTTTGGGCGAGGGCGCCGGGACCGGTTCAACCAGCGGGTGCGGTGCGGGTGGCGCGAGCACCGCATCAAGACGGGTGCCTGGTTCGGTCGTGTCGAGTTCTGGCAACTCCCATGCGGGGCTGAGCAGCGCGACCAGATGGATGCCTGCCGAAACAAGAAAAGCCAGTGCAATGGGCATTCGGTAATGCCGGGTCAGGCGATGCCGGCCGTGCTATCCAGGCCGCGTGGCGGCAGGGGTTTGCCATCCAGGCTGAGGTGGCCGTCGGCAAGTTGCAACCGGCCGTCGAGAAACCAGCGTGCGGCGCGGGGATACAGCAGATGTTCTTCAGCCAGCACGCGCGCGGCCAGGGTGTGTTCATCATCACCCGCGACAACGGGAACCTTGGTGTGCGCAATGACCGGGCCGCCGTCCAGCGCTGCGGTAACGAAATGCACCGCGCAGCCGTGCACGCTGGCGCCTGCGGCGAGCGCCTGGGTATGGGTTTTGACGCCGGGAAAGTCAGGCAGCAGGGAGGGATGGATATTGAGCATGCGGCCGCTGAAGCGTTTGACGAAATCATCGCCCAGGATGCGCATGAAGCCGGCCAGCAAAATCAGGTCGGGTGCATGGCGTTCGATGGCGTCGCCCAGCGCCGCATCGAACGCTTGCCGGGTGGCGAACTGCCGGTCGTCCACGACAGCGGTGGCCACGCCGAGCGCTGCCGCCGTTTGCAGGCCAACCGCCTCGGGCCGGTTGCTGATGACGGCCGCGCACTGGCCGGGCAGGCCGCCCTCCAGCAAAGCCTGCATGTTGCTGCCACGGCCGGAAATGAGGATGACGTAGGATTTCATGGCTGCTCGCTTATCTGATGGCCAATACGGGCAGAAAAACTGCCGTGGCGATGCTTTGTGATGTCCGCGCAATCGTGCGGTGGCTGCGGTCGGCGATCATCGTGGACAGCAGGTCGAGATTGCCTATCATCTTGCCGAATTCGCGTTCGAAGCTGAGGTTGGCTGGCTGTTGTGGCGTTGCCGTTTCATTGGTCAGCAGCAACGGATTACCTGCCGCATCGCGCGCATTGGCCAGTTTCCATGCGGCGATTTCGAGGTTGCGTGCGCTGTTGTAGAGCTTTTGCGGATTCAGTTCATCAAACATGAAAAACTCGTTTTTCTCTGCAAAGGCCACATTCAGCATGTCACCCAAACCGGCGATAAATGCGGCCACGCGGTCATCGGTGTAGTCGGCGGACAGCGCCAGCAATACGGCGTCGGTAGCGCGTTTGCCGCCCAGCGCGGGCAGGCGCCAGGCGGTGCGCGGGTCGAGCAGATAGTCAAGCGCCGCTTCGCGGCTGGCATAGCCGCCTTTCTTCCATTCCTGCGGGTTGCGCCGGTAGAGTTTTTCGGCCAGCACATGCACGCTGGCGAAAATTTCCCGCCGGTGAATATCGCTGACGCGGTCAATATCGGTTTTCCCCAATTGCTTGGGTTCAAAGCTGGACACGGAATTGCCCACTTCGGTGGTTTGGGCGCAGCCGGTGAGCAGGGCAGGCAACAGCAGCCAGCCTGCATGAGTTTTCATGCGGACTTCGCCGCCAGCCGGTGACGCAGCCAGGCAATGGCCATCGGGGTGAGTGACAAACCGATGATGCCGAAAATCACCAGCGTCAAATTTTTCTGCACCCAGGGCAGGTTGCCGAACCAGTAACCGGCGAGCAGCAGTGAGC
>JBAQUE010000040.1:0-5300 GCA_049297315.1 Rugosibacter sp. | reverse complement strand
CGCTACCCCTGCCGCCATCAATGAACTTTTGCTGCTGCCGGATGTATTTTTTGCAACCGGCATTTCTGAAAAACCGTTGCGATCAGCGCCACGCAGGCCGATGTGTCCGCGCGAGAATATGTTGCGCCTTGAGCAGCAGCGGCTTGTCGATCATCTTGCCATCAACGGCCACCGCGTTGCCGCCCGCGGCTTCTGCCGCTGCGCTGACCTTGTGCGCCCAGTCGATTTCCTCTGCCGTTGGCTGCCAGACCTGATTGACCATGCCGATCTGGCCCGGATGAATGCATAACTTGCCGCCGAAACCGAGTGACTTGGCATGCAGCGCGTCCTGCGTGATCTGCGCCACGTCGCCAATCAATGTGGTGACCCCGTCGATGGGCGCCTGTATGCCAGCCCAGCGCGACACCACGGCGAGCTGCGAACGCGCATACAGCAACGCGGTTTCGCTGCCATCGCAGTTCATGTCGAGCTGAAAATCAATCGAGCCGAAGGCCAGGCGTTCGACGCCCGCGGCACGCGCGATTTCCTGCGCATTGCATAAGCCGGCGGCGGTTTCAATGATGGGGATCACCCGGAAAACCTTTTTCGCGCCGACATCGATGCGCTGGATCTGCGCCGCATGCTCGGCCTTGGGCAGCATGGCGCCATGGATGCCGGGGTGCTGCAACACGGCCACATCTTCCGCAAACCATGGCGTGTCAACCGCATTGATGCGCAGATACACCAGCGGGCCTAATGAAGATGGAAATGTAGCCTGCATGACGACTTCACGCGCCGCGGCTTTCTGCTTGGCCGCGACGGCATCTTCAAGATCAATGATGATCGCATCAGCGCCAGAATCCAGCGCTTTGGCAAACCGGTCCGGCCGGTTGCCGGGCACAAAGAGAAAGGAATGCAGCAGTGGCAAAGGTATCGGTCCGGTCATAGCAATCTCCCTATTGTCTTCTGGTCAGCCAGCGTCCAAGCCCATGCTATCAGACGCTCGATTTCATCTGCACTTGCCCCGCCAGCAAAGGCCGCCAGCCGCCGCGCCTTGTCTTCCAGCTCATTGCGCGACAGGGTATTGCCCGGGTCGCCCTTGGGCTCATCCACGCGCCCGTGGAATGTGCGGCCATCCGTGGTGGTCACGGTGACCTTGCCGATCCAGCGTACCGGATAAGCGGTGTCCACTTCTTCGTCGAGCGTCATGCTCACGCGGCGGCAAAAATCCGCTGTCGCCGCATCCTTGAAATGCTGGTCAAACTCGGTCAGGCCGGCAAAGCCAAACTGCGCCACCAGCGCCAGCACAGTGCCCATGGAAAACTTGGCCTGATGCACGGTGCGCGGATCAACCACGGGGCCCAAGACATCAATGGCGGCTTTATGCACATGGCACACCACCTTGGCGATGTCTTTGGCCGCCAGGCCGTGCGTTTGCATCACCTGCAACAAGGCGTCTGCCGCCGGGTGGGTGTGGCGGCACGAAGCGTGGAACTTGAACGACGTTTCCGCCAGCGCCCAGCGGCTGCCCAGCCGGTCGGTCAATTGCGCCAACTGCGGATCGGGCGACATGCCAGCGGCCATGCCCTGTTCGCCTTCGAGAATCTTGCGTGCACCGGTAAAGCCTTCTTTGGCGAGCCACGCGGCCGTTAAGCCATTGCCCGCCGCGCGTGCGGTATGCAGCTGTTTTGAATCCGCCGCATCGCGCAAAAACTCCCACAAGCCAGCGGCCTGCGTGCCCGCCGAACCGAAGGCGTGCAGCATCTGTTCGGCGTTCAGCCCCAGCAAGGAACCTGCGGCGGCGGCAGCGGCCAGGGTGCCTGCCGTGCCGGTGGTGTGGAAGATGCGGTAGTGCGAGCGGCCGAGAAACTCGCCCACGCGGATGCCAACTTCATAACCCACGACCACCGCCAGCAAAAAATCCTTGCCCGATTTGCCTAGCGTTTGCGCTAATGCCAGCGCGGGTGGGAATACCACAGTCGCCGGATGAAACACAGAACCGTTGTGCACGTCATCCTGCTCGACATAGTGCGACGCGGCGGCATTCACCATCGCAGCAAAGTAGGCGCTGGTGGCACGGCGCGAGATCAATACCTCAGCGCCGGAATCATGCGGCATTGCAGGTCCCATGGCGAGTGCAAAGCGCTCGATGGCTTCCACCGGACGCGCGCCCTTGCCGGCCAGCGCAGAGGCCAACCAGTCGAGAAACAAATCTTCGGCACGGCGCAAAACGGGCGCAGGAATATCCTCAAACTTCAGCTCGGCGGCAAAGCGGGCGAGCTGCGCACTAGCGCCTGATTCAGTTTCTGCGTTCATTCAAATCGCCCCTTCAGTTTGCAGCTGCTGGATGTCGCTGCCGCTCAAACCCAGCTCGGCCAGAATCGCTTGCGTGTGTTCTCCCAACGCAGGCACGGCGTCCATGCGCGGGTCATCAGTTGCCGACGCGCCCGGCGGCAGCAGCGCAGGCAGCGGCCCGACGGGTGAATCTATGGTGCGCCAGCGATCCCGCGCCGCGAGTTGCGGATGCCGCCACAGCGCGGCCATGTCATTCACGCGGGCGTTGGCAATCTCGGCTTTATCCAGTCGATCAACCAGCGTCGCCGCATCGAGTTGCGCAAACACTTCATCAATCATCGCCGCCAGCACTTGCCGGTTGGTCTGGCGTTGTGCGTTGCCGGCAAAGCGCTCGTCGGTGGCGAGCTCCGGCTTTAATAACACCTGTTGGCAGAACACCACCCACTCACGCTCGTTTTGCAGGCCGAGCATGACTGTTCCCGCCGTCTCGCCAGCGCCGACTTTAAACGGCCCATACGGATAAATCGTCGCGTGCGAAGCCCCTGTGCGCCCCGGCGGCGGCTGGTCGTCGATGCTGTAATACAGCGGGTAACTCATCCACTCGGTCATGGCTTCCAGCATGGAAATCTCGATGCGCCGCCCACGGCCGGTTTTGCCGCGCTCGATCAAGGCGGCGAGAATGCTGGAATAGGCGTACATGCCTGCCGCAATATCCGCGGCCGAATTGCCCGCCTTGCAGGGCGTCTCCGGCGTGCCGGTGATCGAGAGGAAACCGGCTTCGCTCTGGATCAACAGGTCGTAGGCTTTCTTTTCCGTGTAGGGGCCGCCATCACCATAGCCGGAAATATCGCAGACGATCAAGCGTGGATAGATTTTTTCCAGCGCCTCATGCGACAAACCCAAGCGCGCGGCCGCACCCGGTGCGAGGTTTTGCACCAGCACGTCGGCTTCAGCCAGCAAGCGCTGCAACACGTCGTTTGCCAGCGGATGCTTGACGTCCAGCGTCAGGCTTTCTTTTGATCTGTTGGTCCACACAAAATGCGAGGCCATGCCATGTGTGCGCTTGTCGTACCCTCGCGCAAAATCGCCGCTACCAGGGCGCTCGATCTTGATCACCCGCGCGCCCAGATCAGCCAGTTGGCGCGTGGCGAACGGCGCGGCAATCGCGTGTTCCAGCGTGACAACGGTGATGCCATCCAGCGGTCGGCTCTGCACTTCCTTCGGTCGGCTTTGCACTTCCTTCGGTCGGCTTTGCACTTCCTTCGGTCGCATCAGAATGACCTCGGCAGGCCGAGCACGTGTTCGGCGACATACGAAAAAATCAGGTTGGTCGAAATCGGCGCCACCTGGTACAAGCGCGTCTCGCGGAACTTCCTCTCGATGTCGTACTCCGCCGCGAAACCAAAACCGCCATGCGTTTGCAGGCAGACATTCGCCGCTTCCCATGAAGCCTTGGCGGCCAGATATTTGGCCATATTGGCTTGCGCGCCGCAAGGCTGATGCGCATCGAACAGCGTGCAGGCTTCCCAGCGCATCAAATTCGCCGCTTCGGTTTCGATATAGCTCTCGGCAATCGGAAACTGCACCGCCTGGTTTTTGCCGATCGGGCGGTCGAACACGATGCGGTCTTTGGCATATTTTTTCGCCCGATCGATAAACCAGTAAGCGTCACCAATGCATTCGGCCGCGATCAAGGTGCGCTCGGCATTCAAGCCATCCAGAATGTATTTGAAACCCTTGCCTTCTTCACCAATCAGGTTTTCCGCCGGGATTTCCAGGTTATCGAAAAACACTTCGTTGGTCTCGTGGTTCACCATGTTGCGTATCGGTCGCACGGTCATGCCTTTTCCGATTGATTCTTTCAGATCGACAATGAAAATCGACATGCCTTCGGATTTCTTCTTGACCTCGGCCGCAGGCGTTGTACGCGCGAGCAAAATCATCAAGTCGGAATGCTGGATGCGCGAGATCCATACCTTCTGGCCATTCACCACATAACGGTCGCCCTTTTTGACTGCGGTGGTCTTGAGCTTGGTGGTGTCCGTGCCCGTCGTCGGCTCGGTCACCGCCATCGACTGCAAGCGCAGCTTGCCGCTGGCGATGCCCGGCAGGTACTGGGCTTTTTGCGCGTCCGACCCATGGCGCAGCAAGGTGCCCATGTTATACATCTGGCCGTGACAGGCACCGGCATTGCCACCGCAGCGATTGACTTCCTCCATTACCACGGATGCCTCGGCCAGACCCAGACCCGCGCCACCGTATTCCTGCGGGATCATCACCTCCAGCCAGCCGGCTTCGGTCAGCGCATTGACGAAGGCTTCGGGATAGCCTCGTTCCTCATCAATCCCACGGAAGTATTCGTCAGGATAATGCGCGCATAAATCGCGCAGCGCTTCGCGCAGTTCGGGAAACTTTTCAGTGGTGACGTTCATGCTGTTCTATTTTCCTTTGACCTGGGCCTGCATCGTTGTGCGGCCCTGCTGGTCTTCTATCCAGAGATTAAAACCGCCTTCCGCCGCAGGCGCGCCACAGACGCGAAACGCACCGACACAATACAACGGGCTGACGGCGCGAAACGCGAAATGCGCGGGATCAACATCAGGCTGCTCCCGACGCAATAAATCCAGCAGCAAGGTGGCCTGCAACGGGCCATGCACGACCAGCCCGGGATAGCCTTCAACCTGCGTGGCGTAGGGATGGTCGTAATGGATGCGATGCCCGTTGAAAGTCAGCGCCGAGTAACGGTAGAGCAGCACCGGGTCAGGCGTGATCACGCGCGACCAGGCGGCTGGCTGCGGCGCGGCAGGTTGTGAAGCAACGCTGCTACCCGCGTCCGCTGGCGGATTATCGCGATACACGATGTCCTGCTCTTCCACCAGGCATACGCCATCCGCATCGCTGAATGCGTGGCGCAACAGCAGGAATACCATGTCGCCGCTGCGCCCCTGCTTGCGGCTCACGCTGACGATCGTCGAGCGCCGCTCGACCTTCTGCCCAACCCGCAAAGGACGCATGAAGTCGACACG
>JBAQUE010000039.1:0-18806 GCA_049297315.1 Rugosibacter sp. | reverse complement strand
ACGTTACGAACTCGATCACAACGTTGCGCTTCCAACTGGGCATCGCCCTCGCAATCGCCCTGGGGCACTGCCCGCATTGCAGCTCGGTGAACCTACGTCTACGTTTGTGACACAGTAAGACTAGGGAGCCATTGTTTATTGCAACTTATTGTTTTTATTTATTTTTAATAATTAAAAATTTTTTGTTGCTTTGCACAAAAAAGTGTTGACATTCAATTTCGCCTCTCTATAATTCGAATCATGTTGCAACGCACCATCAAGCAAACAAGCAGTATGCGAAATAAAGAAAGGCAGCACAGCGTAGTCGAACAAGGTTTGAGTTTTAAAGAAACAGACAACCAGTTACTCATCGATTGCCATCTTTTCGGAGGTTTAACATGTACAACGTACCCGCCCAATTTACCAATGCCAGCAAATCCGGCATTGAAGCCATGCTGACTATCGCCAATACTGCTTTTTCCAGCGTTGAACGACTCGCTGCCCTGAATCTGAACACTGCCCGCACTCTGCTGGAAGACAGTGTCGCCAATACCAAATCCCTGCTTGCCATCAAGGACATGCAAGAGCTGATCAACCTGCAAACTTCGCTGGCTCAGCCTTCGCTTGAAAAAGCCGTCACCTATTCACGCACCTTGTATGAAATTGCCACTCAGACTCAGGCTGAAATGGCCAAGGTCTATGAGGCTCAACTGGCCGAATTGAAAGCAGCTGTGGCCAGCACGGTTGATCAGGCCATCAAGAATGCACCCGCCGGTTCGGATGTTGCCGTGGCTGCCGTGAAATCCGCCATCGCCGCTGCCAACTCCGCCTATGACAACATGACCAAGGCCGCCAAACAAGTGGTTGAAATGACTGAAGCCAATGTCACCGCCGCTACAACGGCAACGATCCATGCTGTAGGCGCCGGTACTTCCGCACCGAAAAGCAAAAAGGCTGCCTGAATTTAGTTTTACGATTTCGTCTCCTCCTCCAGTCCGCAACGGACTGGTTTGAACCCGATACCTCGGTATCGGGTTTTTTTTGTCCACAAATTATGCGCAACGCTCTGGTCCCGCTCTGGTCCGATGGACGCGGCGAAAATCAAGTACTTGCCAATTCGCGAATCAGGACAGCCCGAGCAGTTCCACCTCGAAAACCAGCGTTGCATTGGGTGGGATCACCCCGCCGGCGCCACGTGCACCATAACCCAGTTCGGGCGGGATCGTCAGCGTGCGCGTACCGCCGATCTTCATGCCGACCACACCTTCATCCCAGCCGGCGATGACCTGGCGTCCGCCGAGGGAAAATTCGAATGGCGCATTGCGGTCCTTGCTCGAATCGAATTTGCGTCCATCGGTCAGCCAGCCGGTGTAATGGACTGTAACGGTTTGCCCCGCGCAGGCTTGCGCACCATCGCCCTCGATGACATCTTCAATCATCAAGCCGCTGGCAGTTGTAATCTGACTCATTGCTTTGCTCCAGTAAATAAATGGTTAGTGCCGCTTAAAAGAATGCTTTCTGCTGCATGCCTTGCGGCATAGGCGGGCAAAAAATGTTGTCGGCAGATGTGGCCGGCAAAGGCCGGGAGAACAGATAGCCCTGAAAATTATTACAGCCCAGGCCAAGCAGTACATCAAGCTGGTCCCGCCGCTCGACTCCTTCGGCAATTGTGCCCAGCCCCAGGCTTCCAGCCAAACTGACAACAGCCGTAACAATAGCAGCATCGTCGGCATCTGTCGTCACGTCACGCACAAAACTCTGGTCTATCTTGAGCTTATGCACTCGAAAACGTTTCAGGTAACTCAAGCTGGAATACCCCGTGCCAAAATCATCAATCGTGATCCGTACCCCCAGCGCAGCCAATTCATCCAATATGGCCGTAGTCTCCAGGACATCCTGCATCAGGCTGGATTCAGTAATTTCAAGCTCCAGGAAACTGGCCGGCTGACCTGTATCGAGCAGCATGCGGCGCACGTTGTCGACCAGCCCCTGCTGACGAAACTGGCGCGGCGACAAGTTCACCGAAATTGGCGCCAGCGGCCTGCCAGCCTGCTGCCAGATGCGATTTTGCCGCAAGGCTTCAGCCAGAACCCACTCACCTAGCGGCACGATCAGCCCGGTTTCCTCGGCAACAGGAATAAACTCATCCGGCATAATCATGCCACGTGCCGGATCGTTCCAGCGCACCAGGGCTTCCATACCGCAAATGGCGCCACGCTTCCAGTCCACCAGCGGCTGATAATGCAAAACCAGTTGTCCTGTTTTAATCGCCTGGTGCAAACGCTGCTCCATCTCGAAGAAACGCGATTCCCGCTCACTCATCTCCGCGGCAAATAGCCGAAAGGTGTTCCGCCCGGCGGCCTTGGCGTGATACATCGCCGCATCGGCATTTTTCATCAGCAACACCGCCTCGTTTGCGTCGTCTGGATAAATGCTGATGCCGATCGAAGGCGTCGCGCGCAACTCGTGCCCCTCAATGCCAATCACCGGCGCCAGTACTGCCAATATCTTCTCGGCCACCAGCACAGCGTCGCCAGCAGAAGAAATTTCGTTGAGCAGAATGACAAATTCGTCGCCTCCGATGCGCGACACGGTATCCACCGCCCGCACCACGCTAGCCAAACGCTGTGCGACACACTTCAGCAATTCATCACCGACACCATGGCCCAGCGTGTCATTGATATGCTTGAAACGATCGAGGTCGAGAAACATTACGGCCGCCTGGTGGTGGTTACGCTGCGCATTGGCCAGCGTCTGCTCCAGGCGGTCTTGCAACAATGTCCTGTTGGGCAGGCCGGTGAGGCTATCGTGGTGGGCGATTTCCCAAATGTTCCGCTCAGCCCGCATGCGTTCGGCAACTTCCTGCTGCAACTGGTTGACTGTAGTCTGCAACGCTTCGGTGCGCTCCTCGACGCGCCGCTCCAGCACCGCATGGGCATCGCGCAACGCCTCTTCGGCACGGCGGCGATCCGTCACATCCTCCAGCATCCACACCACACCCGCAGCAGGATTGGCCCCATCAACAGCGGAACCTGCCAGGCGCAGCCATATAACGCTGGCGTCACTGCGCAGATACTGCCGCTCGGTACTGTAAACCCGTCCATCCGAAAATTGCGCCCATGCTGCGTCGTGCAGGCGTTCCTGCTCCTTGTCGCTGGCGAACAAAAACCATACCGACTGATCAGGCGCTGCGCCAGCGGCGCTGTCCACAAGTTCTTCCCAGCGCTGGTTACAGCGCACAAGCCTGCCGTCGCGGACAATAGCCAGGCCCATCACCTGTGACTCAAAGATGGCCGTCAACTCACGCGTCCGGCCTGCCAGCGCCTGATTGATCCGCCGCTCATCACTGATGTCTTCAATAGTCCATAAAGTGCCCTCGTTGGGGCGTTGCGGATACACCGAACGGCCACGCAAACGGCACCACACCAGACTGCCATCCTTGCGCCGCATTTCATAGTCAGTCTGGAATAACTCACCGGCAGCAAGCACGCCAGCCGCCTGGCTACCCAGCTTGGCATACGCCATTTCATTCGGGTAAAGCATCATCGCTGGCTGGCCGATCAACTCGGCCAGCGCATATCCGAAAATCGCGGCGCATTGGGCATTGGCTTGCGCCAGCAAGCGGCGCTGGGTGAACAAGATGCCTACCGACGCGTTCTCCATGATGGCATCCAGCCCAAGCTGCGCGGTCACGCCACGCCGCGCCACCGGTGACAGGGGTTTCCTCAATGCATCCATAATTTTTCCGTCATGGCTCCATTCGGCTGATTTTTTCCAATACCGTAATCACCGCAACGGTATCCGCTTCGCCCTGTCCGTTATCAACCAGAGCATCAAATGCCCGCGTCGCAGCAGTTGTGGCAGGCAGCGCCAAACCCAGACGCTGCGCCTCATCCATGACAATGCGTAAGTCCTTCAGTTGCATCCAGGACTTGAAGCCCGGCTTGAACTGGCGGTCCATCATGCGTGGGCCCAGCCTATCAAGAACAGCCGAATACGCGGAACCTCCCAGCATGGCTTCACGCACTCGCAAAGGATCAACACCACTTTGCCGCGCAAAGCTGAAAGCCTCCGCCATCGCCAGTATGGTGACGCCACCAATGATCTGGTTGCATGCCTTGGCCACCTGTCCCGCGCCACTGTCACCAATCAGCGTGATGGTCTTGCCCAGGCAGGCTAACAGCGGCTTGACCTGTTCGAAAACCTCACGACGACCACCGGCCATGATGGTCAGCGTCGCGTTGATAGCGCCGACTTCGCCGCCCGACACCGGCGCATCAAGGAACTCAATACTGTGTTCAGCAAGCTGCTGACTGATGCGGCGCGCGGCCTCCGGCGCGATGGTGCTCATATCGACCACGATCAAGCCCGGCTTTGCACCCGCTGCCAATCCATCAGCGCCAAGACAGACCGCCTCGACATCCGGCCCATCGGCGACCATGGTAAACACCACCTCGGCATGCCACGCGACTTCGGCAGGACTGGCGTGAACCTGCGCGTTGACTGTGGCAAACGGCGCCAGCGACGCCTCACGCCGCGCCCATAGATGCAGGGTATGCCCGGCCGCTGCCAGATGCAGCGCCATCGGCCGCCCCATCAAACCCAAGCCGATAAAACCGATATTCATGATGCCTGCTCCAGGCTGACTGCCTTGGCGATCAGCGGCAGCAAGGGTTCAGGCAAACGGACCGCGCCTGACAGCGCAAACCGCTGCGCGGCAGCCGACATTTTCCGCCAGGTCTTGCGGATGATATCCAGCCATTTTTCCTCGTCATAATCCGGCTTACTGGCGGCGAAGCCGAGCATGTAATGCTCGATAAAAACCAGGCTGGCGACGTCTTCCAGCAACTGCGCATCGGGGTTTCTTTTCAGTCCGCGCTTGGCCACCGCCAGCTTGACGCGGGCTATCATTCCTTCGTCATAACCGGCCTGGCGCATCAGCTCGCCGGCCGTATCCGCATGCAGGCGGTACAAGCCGGTGCGCCATTGATGGTAGCCCTCATTGTTCAGCGGATAGCTGTTGCGCGGAACCGTCCAGCGGCGGATGTGTTGCGCGCGTACGGCGAGTTGCACGGCCTCATCAGCATCTGGCGCGTAGCGGCCGAGCATCTCGCTCATGCGCTGGCTGTAGCGCAGTTCCTTGGGCTGACCATCGTCCTGATTCGGGTCTTCACGGTTGGCGGCATCGAACAGCGCCATTGCCCGCGCGAAACATTCCTGGTTTGCAGGCTGTTCACTCATGAACGGTAATCCGCGTTGATCTTGACGTAATCATAGGAAAAATCGCAGGTCCACACCGTCGCCTGCGCCGCACCGCGCGCAAGATCGACCCGCACGGTGATTTCCGCCGCCTGCATGATGCGCGCGCCGTCTGCCTCGCGATAACTTTCCGCGCGGCCACCATTTGCCGACACCAGCACTTCTTCGCCATTGCTACCCAGCCAGACCTTGACGCCAGCCGCGTCGAGATCGGCTATGCCGGCGTAGCCGATGGCGGCGAGGATGCGGCCGAGATTGGGGTCGGAAGCGAAAAAGGCGGTTTTCACCAGCGGCGAATGGCCGATCGCGTAGGCCACCTGGCGGCATTCCGCCGCCGTGTTACCAGCGCCGACTTTTATGGTGATGAACTTGGTCGCGCCCTCGCCGTCGCGCACGATGGCCTGCGCCAGTTCCTGCGCCACGCCAATCACCGCCTCACGCACCACTGGCCAGTGCGGCGAATCCTCGCTGTCAATCTGCAAACCGCTGGCGCCAGTGGCGATCAGGATGAAGGAATCATTGGTCGAGGTATCGCCATCCACCGTGATGCAGTTGAAGGAAACATCCGCCGCCTCTTTCACCAGCCGTTGCAGCAGTGGCGGCGCAATGCCCGCATCGGTGGCGATAAAACCCAGCATGGTCGCCATGTTGGGGCGAATCATGCCGGCGCCTTTGGACATGCCGGTGACCACGCAAGAAGAGTCGGCGCTGGTGACACGGCGCGAAGCGGCCTTGGCGACGGTATCGGTGGTCATGATCGCGTGCGCCGCCGCATGCCAGTGGTCGGCCTGCAAATCGGCCTGCGCGGCGGGCAATGCAGCGAGCAATTTATCGGTCGGAAAATGTTCCAGGATCACGCCGGTGGAAAACGGCAGCACTTCCTGCGCGCTGCAACCCAGCAACTGCGCCACGCCAACACAGCTGTCGCGCGCGGCGGTCAGCCCAGCCTCACCGGTTGCGGCGTTGGCGATGCCGGTATTGATGACCAGCGCGCGAATGGCCGGGCTGGCCGCCAAATGCTCACGGCATACCGTCACCGGCGCTGCGCAAAAACGGTTCTGCGTGAATACGCCGGCCACCTGGCTGCCAGGCGCCAGCTCGATCAGCGTCAGATCGCGCCTATCCTTTTTGCGGATTCCCGCCTCCGCGGCGCCCAGGCGAACGCCCGCGACCGGCAGCAAGTCGGCAGGCTCAGGCGTGGTGTAGTTAACCGGCATACGATTCCTTTGTATTTTGCAATGTTGAATTTTCAAAAACCGCGCGCCACAGCGCACTCACTGAATTCACTTGGCGCTGCACCATGTCCGGCGCCACCCGCGCCTTGGCGGCATTCAGCCGCAGTTGATGCTGCATGCGGCGAAAATCGCGGTACGCATTGCGCGCCGCCTCGACCAGGTCATACGGAATCAATCCCAGATCGGCCGCCATTTTCAGCAGCGCGAGATTGCCCAGATTGGCGGTCAATTGCGGGTATTGATGCGCATGACCCAGCACCAGATACTGCACGATGAATTCCACGTCAATCAGCCCACCCGGGTCGTGCTTCAGGTCAAATACCCGTTCGCGTTCACCCGGCTTGGTGGCATGCGCGTCATACATTTTCTGGCGCATGGCGAGAATCTCGTCCTTGAGTTTGGCCAGATCGCGCGGCTGGCGCAAGACTTCCTGGCGTATCCGCTCGAAGGCCGCACCGACCGTCGCATCGCCTGCCGAATAACGCGCCCGGGTCAGCGCCTGGTGTTCCCACACCCAGGCCGATTCCAACTGATAACTACGAAAGGCCGCAATCGAACTCACCACCAGTCCGGCCTCGCCATTCGGCCGCAAGCGCAAATCGGTTTCAAACAATTGGCCGGCCGCAGTCTGCGCCGACAACCAGGTATTCAGCCGCGTGCCGAGGCGCGAATAGATTTCGCCGGCATCCGGATGCTCATCGTCATACAGGAATACGAGGTCAAGGTCAGAGGCATAACCGAGTTCCTTGCCACCCAGCTTGCCATAACTGATCACCGCAAATTGCGGCGTCTCACGATGGCCACGGTAACGCTCGGGCAGCTTTTTCCAGGCGCAGATCAATGCTGAATCGAGCAGGATGTCAGCCAGTGCGGACAAATGGTCAGCCAGTTTTTCCACCGTCAGCAGACCCGCCATATCCTGCGCCAGCACACGGAAAACCTGCACATGGTGCTGCTCGCGCAGCACGTCCATCTGGCGTTCGGTATCCGGCTCCAGCACCGCCAGCGACTGCCGCAACGCTTCGCGGAATGCAGTCCAGTCAGGCGCCACGTCCAGCAAGCGCGCATCCAGCAGTTCATCCAGCAGGATCGGATGGCGTTGCAGGTAATTCGCTGCCCAGCTTGAACTACTGACCAGATGCGCCACTTTCTGCAGTGCCTGCGGATATTGCTGCAATAGCGCAAGATAAGCCCCGCGGCGGGAAATCGCGTCGAGCAAATCCAGGCCGCGCGCCAGTGTCTCATCCGGATTCGGCTCCTGCGCCGCGACCTGGATCAGGCGTGGCATCAAGGCATCCAGGCGACTGCGGATTTCTTCTGGCATCTGCGCGTAGCGCGGTGCGCAACGCATCGCCGTGACCCGCGCTGCGGCTGCCGCCGGGTCACGATAGCCGAGTTTTTCAAAACCATCGGCCACATCACCGCCTGCGCCATTCCACAACTCGGCAAGTTCGTGCTGCCCCTGGCCGGGATCGGCAAATACCTGGTCGAAATGACTGGACACCGTGGCGCGGTAGGCATTCAGGGCAAGCTTGAAAGCGGCAAAATCGGCAAACCCCATGGCCTGCGCCACACGTTGCTGGTCATCGGCAGATGCCGGCAACACATGGGTTTGCGCATCATCCAGATATTGCAGGCGGTGTTCCGTGCGGCGCAAAAAATCATAGGCGGCCGTCAGTGCTTCTACCGCCGCAGCCGTCATGATCTCGCGTCCCGCCAGCAGCTTCAGCACCGCCAGCGTCGGCTGTATCTGCAAGGCCATGTCCCGCCCGCCACGGATCAACTGGAATACCTGGGCCAGGAATTCAATCTCGCGGATGCCGCCAGGGCCGAGCTTGACGTTATCGGCCATGTCCTTTTTAGCCACTTCGCGGCGAATCTGCGTGTGCAGTTCGCGCATCGCATTGATCGTGCCAAAATCCAGATACTTGCGGAAAACAAAAGGCCGGCGGATTGCTTCCAGCTCGTCGTGACGGCCCCCGGTCAGCGGCCGCGCCTTGATCCAGGCATAGCGTTCCCATTCGCGGCCCTGGGTGATGAAATAATTTTCCAGCATTTCGAACGAACACACCAGCGGCCCCGAATCGCCATTCGGCCGCAAGCGCATGTCCACGCGGAACACCTGCCCATCGGCGGTTATTTCGGCAATGGCATTGATCAGGCCGCGCCCCAGCCGGGTGAAAAATTCAAAGTTGGAGATGCTGCGCAGCCCCGGACTGGCCGCATTGGTATCGCCATCGTCGGGATAAACGAAGATCAGATCAATGTCTGACGACACATTCAATTCGCGCCCGCCCAGCTTGCCCATGCCGACCACGATCAACTCCTGCGCCTGCCCATCCGCACCACGCGGCATGCCATAGCGCGCCACCTGCGCCGCCGTCAGGATGGCCAGCGCCTGCGCGATGGCCATTTCGGCAATCAGCGTCATCGTTTCAGTTACCTCGGCCAAGGGCGCCAGCCCTGCCAGGTCGCGCGTGGCGATGCGCGCATAGGCATATTGCTTGAACTGCCGCAGCCAGGGCTTCAATGACGCTTCGCTGATTGGCGCTGTGGCTTGCGCCTTATCCAGCCAGGTAGAAAGTTCGCCGGCCGTTACCGGAGTATCGATCGCCGCCCCGACCTCTGCCGCCAGAACCGGCCTGGCCGCAAGCAAACGGCCAAGGTAACGGGATGTTTCGATAAGCTTGGCAAGAGGAGGCATCGGTTAGAATTTGGCAGTCTGCTGTGTGTTTTATCGCTGTCCCTATTTTTACCCCGCGCAGCCCGTTCCATTGTGGTCAATAGCGTTACCTCTGCCCGCCTTTTTTGATGCCACGCATTTCATTTTCCGGTTTTTTGTCGCCGCTCCGCTCATTACTTGAGCATCCACAGTCACGTCTGGTCTTGCGTGTCCTGGCGTGGGGCGCAACGGGTCTCTGCTTTGCTGTCGCCTTGCTGGTCCTCGGCCTGCGCTATGCCATTTTGCCCCAGATCGATCGCTATCGTGGCGACATCGAGCGGGCCATTAGCGCCGCCATGCATCAGCCAGTCAGCATCCGTGCGGTAGAAGCCCACTGGTCCGGCTTGCGGCCTGTACTAAATCTGCATGGGATCGATATCCATGATACGGCCGGTCGCACCGTGCTCGGGTTTGACCAGGTCACGGCCGAGCCCGCATGGGATTCGCTGTGGCGTTGGGAACTACGCTTGGCGCGGCTGGAACTGGCGGCGCCGCAAATCGTGCTGCGCCGCGACCGCGCAGGCCGGTTCTTCGCCGCCGGGCTGGACATCACGCCAAAAGGCACAGACACCGGCTTTGCCCAGTGGCTGCTGTCACAACACCGCATCATCATCCGTGACGCCACCATCACCTGGCAGGATGAGTTGCGCAATGCCCCGCCGCTGGAACTCAGGAAACTCAACCTGCGCCTGGACAACGGCTGGCGTGCGCATCGTTTTGGCCTGACCGCTGAACCACCCCGTCAATTGGCCACCCAGCTGGATATACGCGGCGAATTCAAAGGACGTGATATCCAGCAACTGAATGCCTGGACAGGCGGGGCGTATGCCAACATCGCTTATGCCGACCTGGCCGGATGGCGCGCCTGGATCGATTATCCGCTGACCATGCCGCAAGGCAGCGGCGCCCTGCGGCTGTGGCTGAATTTTGCGCAGGCGCAGGTTACCGCTGTCACGGCCGATGTGCGCCTGACCGACGTACGTTTGCAGTTACGTCCCGATCTGCCCGAACTGGATTTGTTGCGCCTGGATGGCCGGCTCGCGGCAGAGCGCCTAGAAAACGGCTTTGCCGCCTCGACAAAACAACTGACCTTGGCCACTCGTGATGGCGCAGCCTTGCCGGCCACAGACTTCAGCCTGCGCTGGCAAACCCTTGCCCAGCAAACGCCTCAAGGCAGCATCGAGGCCAATACCCTGGACTTTGGCGCACTCGGCCGACTGGCAAGCTATCTGCCACTTGCTGAAGCCACCCGCGCACAGCTAACCCGCTATGCGCCGCAAGGCAAACTGTTTGACCTGACATTGAATTGGCGGGGAGGCATCGATAAGCTGGAAACATGGTCCATCAAAAGCCGTTTTGAAAAACTGGGCTTCAATAACCTTGGCCCGATTGCGGCAATATCCAACATCAGCGGCCAGATCGAAGGCAGTGACCAAGGTGGCAGCGTGCAACTTGACGGGAAGAACAGCCATGTTGATCTACCCACCATTTATGCCGAACCCCGCGTCGCACTGGATACCTTTGCTGCCGGCGTTGGCTGGAAAAACGCTGCAGATGGCTTGCGTATCAATTTGCAAAAAGCCACATTCGCCAACCAGGATGCCGCCGGTGAAGCCAGCGGTAGCTGGCATGCGCTAACGGGCGGGCCGGGCGAAATCGATCTTGTCGCCCGTCTCACACGCGCCAGAGGCAGCGCCGTCTGGCGCTACATGCCGCTGGTTATCGGCCAGAACACACGCGACTGGCTGCGAACCGGCATTCTGGGTGGCGTGGCGAGCGAGGCAACGCTCACGCTCAAAGGTGACCTGCACCGCTTCCCTTTCCGCGGCGGGCCTGGCGAAAATCAGGGCGGCCTCTTTGAAGTACGCGGCAAATTCAACTCAGCGACACTGCACTACGCCGCCGGCTGGCCCGACATTACCGGCATCGATGGCGAACTGTTGTTCGCCGGGGAACGCATGTTGATCACCGGCAAAACCGGCCGCATTTTCAACGTTGATCTGCACGACGTGCGCGCCGAAATTGCCGATATGGAAACGCCGGAAGAATTACTCATCGTGACTGGCAAGGCCACCGGTCCGACCAGCGATTTCTTGCGTTTTATCGCAGCCAGCCCGGTCGGTGAACACATCGACCATTTCACTGAAACAATGCAAGCCGCCGGCACTGGCGGACTGGACCTGGAACTCGACCTGCCGCTGCGCCACATGGAAAACGCCAAGATTGCGGGCCAGTACCGTTTCGACAATAACCGCCTGGCCGTGGATCCTGATTTGCCGCCGCTGGCCGATGTGCGCGGGCAACTGCAGTTTGCCACCGATCATCTGGAGGCACGCGATATGCGCGGCACCTTGCTGGGCATGCCACTGACTGCCACGATGAAAACCATCGCCGATGGCGGTGTTGAAGTAACCACCGGCGGAGAGTTTTCTGTCGCGGCGCTGCGCCGCCAGTTCGCCCACCCTGTCCTCGACAATCTCTCTGGCAGCGCCAGATGGAATGGCACGGTGCGCATCAGGAAAAAAATCGCTATGGTGAATCTTTCCTCCAACCTGGTGGGGCTTTCCTCCAGCCTGCCCGAGCCATTCAACAAAACCGCCACCGAAACGCTGGCCATGAGCATCGAACGCCGGACAGCCAGTGACACGGCCACCGCAGAAAAAGTCGGCGCTGATGATACGGCGATGACGGCAAAGGGACGCCCGCCGTTTCCACGTGAAATGCTGAACATCCGTCTCGGCCAGCGCGCGCAATTGCAACTGGTGCGCCGCCAGGATATCAATCCGCCGCGAATCACCTGGGGCCAGTTGCGTATTGGTGATATGGCGGAGGTCAAAGAAGTCCCACGCGAAACAGCCCGCGAGGCAATGCGGCTGGACGTCAATCTGCCACGCATCGACGCCAATGCCTGGTGGCGTATCCTGGGTGGTAACGGCAGCGCTAGCGGTACAAGCGGCCTTCTCGCCGACTTGCCTAATATCCAATTTGACCTGCGCACAACGGAATTTACCTTGCTCGGGCAAACCCTGCGTGATGTGCGACTGACCGGACTCAACGTTAGCGGCGCCCAGTTCAACCCGAAGTTTGCCCTGAAAAGCCGTGAACTGAATGGCGACATCGAATGGCAAAGCGGTGGCAAGGGCCATCTGACCGCGCATATCGACAAATTCGCCTTGCCCAAACCCCAGGCGCCGACCGAGATACTGCGCTCCCGCGCGACGGAAGTCGTCGACCAATTGCCGGCGCTCGATATCAGCGTCGCCGATTTTTCATTTGACGGCCGGCCGCTGGGCAACTTGCGCCTGACCGCGGAAAACGAGGCCAGCCTGTGGAATGCCAGGATCGATATCAACAACGATGATGACAACCTGCACACCGTCGCCCGCTGGCGCCCGCACACGGCGGAAGAAACCCAGGTCGATTTCAATTTGAAAACCAAAAATATCGACCGCTTCCTGCAACGCATCGGCTATGCCGATGTTATCCGGCGTGGTAACGCCACAGCCTCCGGCGCGTTGAGTTGGCGCGGCCCGCCTTTCCGCATCGACTATCCCAGCTTGTCCGGCAAATTCAGGCTGGACGCCACCAATGGCCAGTTCAACAAACTCGAACCGGGCGTTGGCCGCCTGCTGGGCATCCTCAGCCTGCAATCCCTGCCGCGTCGCATCACCCTCGACTTCCGTGACGTCTTCAGCGAGGGCTTCGCCTTCAACGAAATCAGCGGCGACTTCAATGTCACCCGCGGCGTCACGCAAACCGACAACCTGCATATCCGCGGCCCGGCGGCGAATATCCTGATGAATGGCGCCATCGACCTCGGTGGCGAAACGCAAAACCTCAAGGTGCTGATCCAGCCCGCAGTCAGCGACAGTGTTTCAGTCGGTGCGTTGATCGCCAACCCTGCTGTCGGGGCAGCCGTCTGGGCGGCGCAAAAACTGTTCAGGGATCCGCTCGGCAAGGTGCTGGCCTACGAATACCAGATCACTGGCCCATGGTCTGATCCGCAAGTCGTCAAATCAAGACAAGCGCCGCCAAGATTTCCAGCATCCTCTCCATCCGGAGCCGCCGAATGATCAAGTTCGCTGCCCTGCAGATGATTTCCGGTCCGGAGGTCGCACCCAACCTGGCCGCCGCTGCCCGCCGGATTGACGAGGCTGCCGCAGCGGGTGCGCAACTGGCGGTCTTGCCAGAATACTTCCCGCTCATCGGCGCCAACGATGACACCCGGCTGGCCGCACGAGAAACCTTTGGCGACGGGCCGATCCAGGATTTTCTGGCGGACGCGGCACGTCGGCACAACATCTGGCTGGTTGGCGGCTCGCTGCCGCTGGTCTCCAACAATCCCGCCAAAATGCGCAATACCTGCCTGGTGTTCAATCCGCAAGGCGAATGCGTGGCGCGCTATGACAAGATTCACTTGTTCGGTTTTCGCAAGGGCGACGAACACTATGATGAAGCCGCCACCATCGAGCCGGGCAATGAGGTTGTGACCTGCGACACGCCGTTCGGCCGCATGGGCTTATCCATCTGCTATGACCTGCGCTTTGCCGAGCTTTATCGGCAGATGGGTGAAGTCAATCTGATTGTCGTCCCCGCCGCATTCACCGAAACCACCGGCCGAGCGCACTGGGAAATTTTGCTGCGCGCACGCGCCATTGAAAATCAGTGTTATGTTGTAGCCGCAGCCCAGGGTGGACGCCATCCGACGGGCCGCATGACCCATGGCAACAGCATGATCATCGATCCATGGGGCGCAGTGCTGGCGCGCATGGACAAAGGTGAAGGCATAGTCATGGCTGAATTTGACCCGCAACACCTGAAGGATATCCGCACGCGGCTGCCTGCCCTGCAACATCGCACTCTTCAAGGAAAATCATGAACGCCACCCATTTTCAAATTGCCGAACAAACACTCCTGGCACCTTACAATCTTGCGCCACACAAACTGGAGCGCATCCTCGGCCAGCTGATGGGCCATCAGATCGATTTTGCCGACCTGTATTTCCAATACTCGCGGTCCGAAGCCTGGAGCCTCGAAGAAGGCATCGTCAAGTCCGGCAGTTTCAATATTGAACAAGGTGTCGGCGTGCGCGCCATTGCCGGGGAAAAAACCGCCTTTGCCTATTCTGATGACATCAGCCTGCCCGCCCTGCAAGCGGCGGCGGAAACCACGCGTGCGGTGGCCGCCTCGGGCGCGCAACGCCTCTCGCCCATGCTGCGCCAGCCCCGCGCACCCAGCGCACTATATGCGGCAGGCGACCCGATCAGCTCGCTGGACGCCGCCGCAAAAGTCAGCCTGCTGGAACGCCTGGAAGCCATGGCGCACGCCGCCGACCCGCGCGTGAAGGAAGTCATGGCCAGCATGGCCAGCACCTGGGATGTCATATTGGTCGCCCGCTCTGATGGCCACATGGCCGCGGACATCCGCCCGCTGGTACGCGTTTCCCTGACTGTCATCATGCAGGAAAACGGCCGTCGCGAGCAGGGCTCGGCGGGTGGCGGCGGACGTTTCGATTACGCCTACTTCAGCGATGACATGCTGCATGAATATGTGCGCCAGGCTGTCCATCAGGCCAGCGTCAACCTTGCCGCCAAGCCCGCCCCGGCAGGTGCAATGACGGTCGTCCTCGGCTCCGGCTGGCCAGGCATTTTGCTGCATGAGGCTGTCGGCCACGGGCTGGAAGGCGACTTCAACCGCAAGGGCAGCTCAACCTTTTCCGGCCGCATTGGCCAGCGCGTGGCCGCCAAGGGCGTCACTGTCATCGACGATGGCACACTGGCCGACCGGCGTGGATCGCTCACGGTGGATGACGAAGGCAACCCGACGCAGCGCACCGTACTGATTGAAGACGGCATCCTGGTCGGCTACCTGCAGGACAGCCTGAACGCGCGGCTGATGGGCGTGGCGCCCACCGGCAATGGCCGCCGCGAATCCTTCGCCCACCTGCCGCTGCCGCGCATGACCAATACCATGATGATGAACGGCGAGCACGACCCGCAGGAAATCATCCAGTCCGTCAAGAAAGGAATTTACGCGGCCAACTTCGGCGGCGGACAGGTGGATATCACCAGCGGCAAGTTCGTTTTCTCCACCGCCGAGGCCTACCTGATCGAAAACGGCAAAATCACCACGCCGGTCAAAGGCGCGACGCTGATCGGCAACGGCCCGGACGCCATGAACCGCGTCTCGATGATAGGCAACGACATGGCGCTGGATCCCGGCGTCGGCACCTGCGGCAAGGATGGCCAGAGCGTGCCGGTTGGCGTCGGCCAGCCGACGTTGCGCATCGACGGACTGACAGTGGGCGGAACAGGGTAAAAAAACCTGAGCCTTGCCCACCCGCTGTCTTTTAGCGCTAGCCGCAGGACCGAAGCCGGCAATCCGGCCATCGGCTCCTTGCGGCCAGGATCATACTGGGAACTGTACGTGCTTATGCATTGACCCACTGCTCCACTGCCCAGTACTGATGCCGTATGGGAGTTTCGAAATCACCCGTCAGGATCGTCTTCAGCGCCCCTGAACGCAGCCCCTTATAGACGCCCTCCATGGTCGACAAGTCTTCGTAAAGCGCGTCACGCGTAAATATCTTGGTAAATTCCGCGGCGATTTTCTGGCTGGGGGTGCTCACACGCAATTGGTAGATATTCACTTCCCAGATGGTTTCATCCACGCTGACGGGAAAGAAGTTGTAAGTCAGAATCCAGCCCGTGCCGACATCCAGAAAAAAGTTGGGGAAGAAGATGTTGATATCGAACAGCCAATTCTCGTCATTACTGGGATTGGCATAAGTGGGTTTCTCGCGCGCGCTATCGGCGGTGAATGCCCCGCCGAATCGCCAGGCGAGGGCTTCGGCGGGCGACGGCTTGTGCTCTGGATAAGCCCAGGCCGAAAGTGAACGGTGCACGCCATAAGTGCGGAAAGACGTCGGCACCAGCATGTCCGGTTGCCTGGCCATGTCCGGAAAGCTCTCCGCATGCACGATTCCGACATGGTATGCCTCCTGGAAAGCATCGACATAGGCTTTCCAGTTGCATGTCAGGCGTGTCGTGTAAAGCCCGATATGGTCATAATTATCGAAAGGCATGTCCTGTAGCTGCGCACCCATGCCGCCGAGGAAATCAACCAATGATGTCATTGGCTTCTCCTGTGCATTGATGAAAATCCAGCCATTCCAGACTTCGGTGGTGATCGGCTTCAGGGCATATTGTGTACGATCCAGGCCGGGGAACTGCTCTTCGCTGGGCACCGTTTTCAGGGCGCCGTCCAGGCCGAAGGCCCAGCCGTGGAAACCACAGACAAAGGCCGAACGGGCATTGCCCGAACCGCTGGCGACAGAATTACCACGATGGGTGCACACGTTATAGAAACCACGCACCACACCATCACGGCCATGCACCAGAATGATCGGCGCATTCAGGAAATCCAGCTCACGTACCTGATAATCACCAGGATTAGGGAGATGCGCACTCACACGTCCGACATTGATCCATGCCCGTTTGAAAATCTTTTCTTTTTCTTTCTCAAAGTATTCCGGCGAGATGTAAGGCTCCACCGGAATCTGGCCATTTCCCATGTCGGGAAGCTGATTCATGATTTTCATTTCGTGGATACTGGCCGGTACGTTCATGACAATCTCCTTGAGTCTTTAATTTTTGGTTTGTGATAGTTGAAACCTCGTCAGCCCTTGGGGCCGCCAGGTATGGTGCAAATTTTCGCCATCGCTTCAGCGAATATTTTAGTCGTGTCAGGGTCCGGCTGACCCAAACCGCCAGAGGCGGTCCAGCCGCCATCTACCGGCAAATTGACGCCGGTGATGTAACTGGCTTCGTCCGAACACAGGAATAACGCCGTTTCTGCGATGTCCGCGACTTCGCCCTTGCGCCGGATCAGCAAACCCTTCATGAAAGGGGGAATGCCACAAGCTTCAATCAGCGGACGAATCGCCGGCGTATCGATCATGCCCGGCGACAGGGTGTTCACCCGGATGTTCAATGGCGATAGCTCAACCGCCAGGCTCACCGTCATGCGGATCACCGCGCCTTTGGCCACGTTGTGCACGAACCCGCCCGGGCCATTGCCCGGCGTGCCGGCGCCCACCATGCCAGCGACTGATCCTGTATTCAGGATCACGCCACGACCTTTGCGCTTGAAGACTGGCAAGGCATGCTTGATCGCCAAAAAGAGGATCGTGACTTCATTGGCCAGCGTGAAATCCCAGTCTTCACGGCTCAGGGTTTCCATCGGCCCGCCACGCACCCCCGATGCGTTGTTGTACAGGATGTCGAAATCGCCATAGGTCTTGACGGCGAAGTCGATCCAGGATTTGACCTGCTCTTCGTCGTTCAGGTGCAAAGGCTGCATCGAGACCATTTCGCCACCTGCGCGACGCACCATTTCAACTGTCTCTGCCGCCAGCTCAGTCTTCAAATCGCAACCCACGATTTTCGCGCCTTCGCGCGCAAATGCCAGTGCTGCGGCACGGCCTTGTCCATCCGCCGTACCGGTGATCAACGCCACCTTGCCTTGTAGTCTGCCCATGGACTTTCGCTCCTTTGTTATTTCGTAAGCAATATCGCCAGAGCATCCAGTAAAAACATGGATACTCTGCCGATTACTCTCTCCTACTTTACTGCGCGTTCAAACCGCCATCAATGACGAAATTCGCCCCCGTGACCCAGGCTGATTCGTCGGATGCCAGATACAGCGCGCAATACGCAATATCTTCCGGCTTGCCCATGCGCTTGTTCATCTGTTTGTCCAGCAGGCTATCGAACATTTCCTTGTAGCCAGGCACATCGAACAACGATACGGTAGCCGGTGTCTCGATGAAGCCCGGCGAGATGCTGTTCGAGCGGATGTTGTATTGCGCGCCTTCGGCAGCCATTTGCCGCGACAGCGCAAGCACACCACCCTTGGTGGCGGCATGGGCAAAGTTACCCAGGTTATGGAAACCGACAATGCCGGCCATGGACGCCGTATTGATGATGCTGCCGCCACGCTTTTTCATGTGCGGCACCGCATGATGGCAGGCCCAGAACAGCAGATCCAGCTCGTTGCGGATAGTGAATTGCCATTCTTCCCAGGTCATCGTCTCAATCGGGGCGAACAAACAGGCCGAGGCGTTGTTGTAAAGAATGTCCATTTGGCCGTATTTCTTGACGCCGGCGTCGAACCAGTTTTTGACCTCGTCGCCATTGGCCAGGTCAACAACGCTGAAGATCGAATCGCCGCCAGCGGCCTTGACCATCGCGGCGGTTTCTTCGCCGCCTTCTTTTTTCACATCGCAACCAACGATCTTCGCGCCTTCCCTGGCGAAGATAAGCGCGGCGGCACGTCCCTGCCCGCCACCCGTACCTGTAATGAATGCCACCTTGCCGCTAAGCCGACCAGCCATGAGTATTCTCCTCAGATTATGTTTATAAAGATTTATGAAAGCTTTTGAAAGTTACGCGCTAAATCAAAAAAATTCAACCCCATGCAAAGCTTGTGGTGGTATTCAGAATAAGGATAACTGTGGCATCGCAGCCAGATCTGCCGGTCGTTGAAACAGCGTACAGTCCATCGCGGCCAGCGTTTTCGCCAGCCCCAACCGCCGCTGCGCCACCTTGAAG
>JBAQUE010000038.1:0-8809 GCA_049297315.1 Rugosibacter sp. | reverse complement strand
GTTCTCGCGCTCGCTCGAATTGCGCTTCCGGCCACTGGATGAGTAGGCCAAATAATCAGCCGCTATAATTCTTCCCCCATGAAAATCAAACCACTTGTTCTCGCCTTCGCTGCCAGCCTTGCCCTCTACACGGCGCAAGCCGGCGCCCAGCTCACCGTCGAAATCACCGGCGCTGGCGCCAACCAGTTGCCGGTGGCCATTGCCGATTTCACTGGCGAACGCATCATCGCCCAGGCGCTGACATCGGTGATCCGTGCCGACCTTGAACGCAGCGGCATGTTCCGCCTGGTCGATGACGGTGTACTCGCGGAAGACGCCACACCACCCTTTGCCGACCTGAAACAGCGCGGCGCGGACGCCGTGGTCGGGGGCACCATCGCAACCTCCGGCGAAGGGCGTTATGCAACACGCATCCGCCTCTCCGACGTGCTCAAGCAAAGCACTCTCGGCGCGCAAGCCTACACGCACACCGGCACGCAATTACGCGCCACTGCGCACCGCATCGCCGATTTCATCTACGAGAAGCTCACCGGCGAGCCGGGCGTGTTTTCCACGCGCATCGCCTATGTCATAAAAAGCACCGGGCGCTATGAACTGCAAATCGCCGATGCCGATGGCGCCAATGCGCAAACCGCGCTGGCCTCGCGCGAGCCCATCATCTCGCCGGTCTGGTCGCCCGATGGCGGCAAGCTGGCTTATGTTTCCTTTGAAGCCAAAAAACCGGTGGTCTATGTGCATGACCTGGCCAGCGGCCGCCGCCATGTCGCGGCCAACTTCAAGGGCTCGAACTCGGCGCCCGCCTGGGCGCCGGACGGCAAGCGCCTGGCCGTGGTGCTGACCAAGGAAGGCGGCTCGCAACTCTTCATGGTGAATGCCGATGGCAGCGGCATCATCCGCCTGGCGACCTCGGCCGGTATCGATACCGAGCCGCGTTTTTCTCCTGATGGCCAGTTCATCTACTTCACATCCGACCGTGGCGGCAGCCCGCAGATTTATCGCATCGCAGCAAGCGGCGGCGTAGCCGAACGCATCACCTTCGATGGCAATTACAACGTCACGCCACGGCCATCGCCGGATGGCAAGAGCCTCGCCTATATTGCCCGCAATGAAGGTCGCTTCCAGCTCGCGCTGATGGACCTGGCGACCAAACAAGTTCAAATCCTGACCGACTCGGCCAAGGATGAATCCCCCAGTTTCGCCCCCAATGGCCGCATGATCCTGTATGCGACTGAAGTGGGTGGGCGCGGTGTTTTAGCGGCCGTATCCAGCGACGGCCGCGTCAAGCAAAAACTCTCTGTGCAGGCTTCCGACGTAAGGGAACCTGCCTGGGGGCCGCTGGTAAAATGAGCTCGTCCATTCTTTCAACCTAACCTTTCCCGCGAGGACATCATCATGCGCACCGTCAGCCTGCTTTCCGCCGTTTCCCTAGTCTTGTTGCTTGCCGCCTGCGGCTCGCAACCGCCGGCGCCGGAACAAAAACCATCGGGGGTGGAGTCGCGCACACCGGCCGCTGTCGCACCTGCCCCAACCACTTCCAAAATCGACAACTTCGACCCGATGAGCGTGGCCGCACTCAAAGACCCGCGCAGTCCGCTGTCCAAGCGCAGCGTCTATTTCGACTTTGACAGCTATGTCATCAAGGACGAATTCCAGTCGCTGCTGGCCACCCATGCCAAGTTCCTCGCCGCCAACCCGTCGATGAAAATGCTGATCCAGGGCAATGCGGACGAACGCGGCAGCCGCGAATACAACCTGGCGCTGGCGCAAAAACGCGCCGATGCAGTGAAAAAGGCGCTCGCCCTTCTGGGTATCGCGGAAGGCCAGATGGAATCCGTCAGCCTGGGTGAAGAAAAACCGGTGTGCACCGAATCCACGGAAGAATGCTGGGCGCAGAACCGGCGTGGCGACATGCTGTATTCGGGTGAGTACTGATGCGGGTCGCCCTGGCGCTGATCTGCCTGGCATTGTTTGAATCCATTTCTGGACCCGCACGCGCCGGCCTGTTTGACGACGACCAGGCGCGCCAGCGCATCGAAAAACTGCGCGGTGACGTCACCACCCTGACCCAGCGCATGGAAACGGTCAGCGGCAACCAGCTCGACTTCGCCAATCAGTTGGAGGCAATCCGCGCCGACATCGCCAAATTGCGCGGCCAGATGGAGGTCATCACGCATGACCTGGATGCCGCGCAAAAACGCCAGCAGGATTTTTACGTCGACCTGGATAACCGGCTGCGCAAACTGGAACAGCCGGCTGCAACAGCAAACAATGATGCGGCGCCCAAAACAGACCCGGCAGCGGAAACCCGCGACTACGAGGCAGCCTTGGATTTGCTCAAGGCCTCGAAGTTCAAGGAGGCGGGGACGGCTTTCCTCGCCTTCCTCACCGCCTGGCCGCAGAGCACGCTGCAGGCCTCTGCCACCTACTGGGGCGCCTATGCCCATGCGCAGGCAAAAGACCATGCCAAAGCAGTGGAAATGTTCGCCAAATTCGCCGCTACCTGGCCGGATGATGAGCGCGCGCCCAATGCGCTGGAAGCCGAGGCCAACAGCCTCGACGCACTGAAAGAGAGCAAGGCGGCGCGCGCGGTGCAGCAAAAACTGGCCGAAAAATATCCAACCAGCGACGCCGGCAAGCGCGCCAAATGGCGCCTGAAATCATCCGTCGGCAAAAAGAAAAAATAGTGCAGGCCGTGTCTGACGTAGATGCGCATCACCAGAGCCTGCGCATCACCGAAATCTTCCACTCCATCCAGGGCGAATCCAGCCGCGTCGGCCTGCCGACCGTATTCGTGCGGCTCACCGGCTGCCCCTTGCGCTGCACCTGGTGCGACACGGCTTACGCATTCAATGGTGGCGAAACACTGAGCATCGCCGCCGTGCTCACCGCAGTCGCCCGCCTCAACTGCACAACGGTCTGCGTCACCGGCGGCGAACCGCTGGCGCAAAAAAACTGCCTGCCGCTGCTCAGCGCACTTTGCGATGCCGGCTATTCCGTATCGCTGGAAACCAGCGGCGCGCTGGATATCAGCGGCGTCGATCCGCGCGTCTCGCGCATCGTCGACCTCAAAGCGCCCGGCTCCGGCGAAGCGGAAAAAAACCGCTGGGAAAATCTCGGCCATCTCACCGCCAATGATGAACTCAAGGTCGTCCTGGCGTCGCGCGAGGACTACGACTGGGCCGTCGCGGCGTGTCGCCAGCGCCGACTTTTCGAATGTTGCCCGGTGTTGTTTTCTCCCGTGCAAGGCCAGCTCGATCCCGGGCGGCTCGCGCAATGGGTCATCGATGACAAGCTCCCCGTCCGCTTCCAGTTGCAACTGCACAAGGTGCTGTGGGGAAATACGCCAGGGCGTTGAACCCGGGACGAACAGACCCAGGGTAACGCCGGCACTTTGTGTTTGCAGGCGCGATGCGGAAAGTACCGGCTACCCCGGGCCGGCAAGCAAACCAGCGACATAGTAGCCATTGCCGCGACACCGGCAAAAGCAGGATAATCCGGTTGCAGTCCATTTCCATGGAACTTGTTGAACTCCGCGCACCATGTCCAGCTATTTTTTCATCATCCTCGGCGCTGTTCTTGTCAATAACGTCGTCTTCGTCCGCATCCTCGGCTTGTGCCCGTTCATGGGCGTGTCGAAGAAGCTGGAGACGGCCATCGGCATGGGCGCGGCCACCACCTTCGTGCTCACCATGGCGTGCGGCACAAGCTACCTGATTGACCGCTGGCTGCTCATGCCGAACCAGCTTGAATATCTGCGCACGCTGTCGTTCATCGTCACCATCGCGGCGATTGTCCAGCTCACCGAGCTGGTCATCCAGAAAACCAGCCCCATGCTGCATCAGGTGCTCGGCATCTACCTGCCGCTGATCACCACCAATTGCGCGGTGCTGGGCGTGCCGCTGTTGAACATCGGCATGAAGCACAATCTGGTCGAGTCACTGTTGTTCGGCTTTGGCGGCGCGGTCGGGTTTACGCTGGCCATGATTTTGTTCGCCGGCATCCGCGAACGGCTAGAGGGTGCGGATGTGCCGGTGCATTTTCGCGGCACGGCCATCGCGATGATTACCGCCGGCTTGATGAGCCTGGCCTTCATGGGCTTTGCCGGCCTGGACAAATACAAATAATGCTTGCCGCGCTTCTGGTCATGGCGCTGGGCGCCATCGTTCTCGGCGCAGCGCTGGGTTTCGCGGCGGTCAAGTTTCGCGTTGAAGGCGATCCGCTGACCGAAAAAATCGATGCGATCCTGCCGCAAACCCAGTGCGGGCAATGCGGTTATCCCGGTTGCAAGCCTTATGCCGCCGCCATTGCCCAAGGCGAAGCGGACATCAACCAGTGCCCGCCGGGTGGCGACGAAGGCATCCGCAAACTGGCCGATCTGCTGGGGCGTGAATACAAGCCGCTCTCCGCCGAGCATGGCGTGGAAAAACCCAAGGCGCTCGCCGTCATCGACGAGCAACGCTGCATCGGCTGCACGCTGTGCATCCAGGCCTGCCCGGTCGATGCGATCGTGGGCGCGGCCAAGCAGATGCATACCGTTGTCGCCGAACTGTGCACGGGTTGCGAACTCTGCGTGCCACCCTGCCCGGTGAATTGCATCGATATGGCGCCGGTTGCGGAAGACATCACCACGTGGAAATGGAAATATCCGGTCGTGGCCATCAAGCCCGTCACCACTCACTGACGCTCATTGCCAGAAAAGCCACCAACTGATGATGAAATACGCGAAAGGCGGCATAAAGACCCGCCCCCTCCCACCCTCCCCCTCACGGGGGAGGCGGCTGTCTGGCTCGCTACGCGAGAGGACTGACCATGCACCAAATTTCGTTGTTTCACGTTAATCATGCGGCTGTTTGATTTCAATGGCGGCGTGAGGCCGGATTATCAAAAAGACGCCTCGACGCAGACGCCTATCGCCGTATCACCAACGCCGTCCAGAAACGGACTCAAGACTTTTCTCGTCATCCCCTTGCACCAGAGCATCGGCGGCGCGCCACGTCCGCTGGTCAGCGCGGGCGACCACGTGCTCAAGGGGCAGCGCATTGGCGCTGCGGATGTTGCAATAAGCGGCGAAATGTCTTCCGCAGTCCACGCATCGACCTCGGGCCATGTCACTGCCGTCGAGATGCGCCGCATGCCGCATCCTTCGGGGCTGTCTGCCTTGTGCGTCGTCATCGAACCCGACGGCCGCGATGAATGGATAGCCCGCCAGCCATTCGACTACCGCAGCCACACTGCCGCAGAAACCCGCGATTACCTGCGCGATGCGGGCGTCGTCGGCCTCGGTGGCGCGGTGTTTCCGACGCACCTGAAAATATCTCCCGGCAAAGCAGGCAGGCTCGATACGCTGATCATCAACGGCGCCGAATGCGAACCGTTTATCACCTGCGACGACCTGCTGATGAAGGAACGCGCCGATGGCATCGTTCGGGGCGTGGCTATCCTGCGTGACCTGCTCGCCGCAGGGCGCGTGCTGGTCGGCATTGAAGACAACAAGCCGCAAGCGATTACCGCCATGACAGCGGCTGTGCAGGCCGGCGGACATAAAGACATGGCGGTGGTTGCCGTGCCCACGCGCTATCCAGCGGGCGGCGCCAAGCAGCTTATCCGCGTGCTGACCGGCATCGAAGTGCCGCACGGCCAGCGCTCCACCGATTATGGCGTGCAGTGTTTCAACGTCGGCACCGCCTATGCGATTCACGAGGCGATCAACCTCGGCCAGCCGCTGATCTCGCGCATCGTCACGGTGGCCGGCAATGTCGCCAAGCCATGCAATTACGAGGTGCTGATCGGCACGCCGATGAAGGACGTGATTGCCCATAGCCAGCCATTGGACGACACAGACCGGCTCATCATGGGCGGGCCGATGATGGGTGTGACCATGCCGGGCGACGATGTGCCAGTGGTCAAGGCGACCAACTGTATCCTGGTCGGATCAAAGAAGCTGTTCCCGCCACCGCCACCGGAAATGCCCTGCATCCGTTGCGGCGAATGCGCAAAAGCCTGTCCGGCGGATTTGCAACCGTTCGAGCTTTACTGGTTCTCGCGCGCGAAGATTTTCGGCAAGGCGCAGGAGTACCACCTCTTCGATTGCATCGAGTGCGGTTGCTGTTCCTACGTCTGCCCATCAAATATTCCGCTAGTGGATTATTACCGCTTCGCCAAAAGCGAAATCTGGGCGCACGAAAGCGAGAAGGCCGCCGCCGACCATGCGCGCGAGCAATATGAATTCCGCCAGTTGCGTGAAGCGCGCGAAGCGCAGGAAAAAGCCGCGCGCCTCGCCGCGAGGACAGCAGCCGGCCGCGCGGCCGTTACCAACGCATTGGCCACAGCATCTGACGCTACATCTGCCACTGCATCTGTCACTGCACCAGCGACTGAACCTGCCCCAACGCCTGCGCCACAAGCCGCGCTGATTGCCGCCGCGCTCGAACGCGCGCGCGCGCAGCAGGCGCAGCCCGCCAACACGACGAACCTGACGCCGGAACAACAAGCCGAAATTGCCGCCATCGAAGCGCGCCGCGCCCAAATCCGCGAGCAGGCCCACCCGCATCTGCCGCCGGATGACTAACATTCACGCCACATGAACAACTCGCCCTATCTGCGCAAAGCCGCCAGCGTGCAATCCGTGATGTTGCGCGTGCTGCTCGCCTTGCTGCCCGGCGTCGCCGCCTATGTCTGGTTTTTTGGCGCGGCGATTGTGGTGCAGATCGTGCTGGCCTCGCTCACCGCGCTGGTCGCCGAGGCGCTGATTCTGCATCTGCGCGGCAAGCCGCTGGCGATCTTCCTGACCGACGGCTCGGCGCTGGTCACCGCCTGGCTGATTGCTTTGTCATTTCCACCCCTCGCGCCGTGGTGGCTGGTGGTGCTGGCGACGTTGATCGCCATCATCGTGGCCAAACATCTGTATGGCGGCCTTGGGCAAAATCCGTTCAACCCGGCGATGGTCGCCTTTGCGCTGATGATCGTGGCCTATCCGCAATTCATGTCGCGCTGGCCGGGCAGCGCCGCCATCGACTTTGCCACGCAGTGGAACATCATTTTCGGCCTGCATGCAAACCAGGCGCTGGATGCGCTGACCATGGCCACCCCGCTCGACGCGCTGCGCACGGCCTTGCACAGCACCAATGCAACAACGGTTACCGTCGCCAGCGCCCTCGCGCACAACCCCGCCATCGGCATGGTGGCGGGCCGTGGCTGGGAATGGATTGCCGCAGGTTATCTCATCGGCGGGCTGTGGCTGGTGCAGCAGCGCATCATCACCTGGCATCTGCCTACGGCCTTTCTCGCCACCCTGTGCCTGCTCGCCGGTGTGGCCAGCGCCATCAACCCGAATGAATTCGTCGGCCCCTTGTTTCACCTCTTCGGCGGCGGGGCGATGCTGGCGGCCTTCTTCATCGTCACCGACCCCGTATCTGCCGCCACCACGCCTTATGGCAAGCTCATTTTTGCCGCCGGCGTGGCGCTGCTGACCTGGATTATCCGCAGCTTTGGCGCTTACCCGGATGGCATTGCCTTCGCCGTGTTGCTGATGAACATGTGCGTGCCCCTCATCGACATGGCCACCCAGCCGCGCGTCTTTGGGCACAAGAAAACCGGTGTTGATGCACCATGACCACACCACACGACCCCGTGGAAAACATGCCGCCCCAGCGCAGCGCACTGCATATCGCGCTGCGCACAGCCGCAATCCTGCTCGCCTTCACGCTGGTCTTCACCACGCTGATGGCCAGCGCGTATTACCTCACGGCGCCACGCGTCGCGGCCAGCGCACAGGCCGAAAAATTGCGCCTGCTTGCCGTGGTGCTAGCGCCGTCCAGAGACGGACTCAAGACTTTTTACGATAACGATCTACTCAGTGACGCCATCACTCTGCCACCGACCAGTGCTTTGGGCACCAGCGAAAAAACTCGCCTGTACCGCGCGCGCAAAAACGGGCAACCAGTTGCGCTGGTTTTTGAAGCCATCGCGCCGGATGGTTATTCCGGCAAGATCGGCCTGCTGCTGGCGGTATCCGCTGAAGGCCAGCTGCTCGCCCTGCGCGTAACGCAACATAAAGAAACGCCGGGGCTGGGCGATTACATCGACCCGAAAAAAGACCGCAACAAGGCACACCCGTGGATCAACCAGTTTTCCCGCATCGGTTTTGACAGCGTGCCGCCGGAACAATGGCATGTGAAAAAAGATGGCGGCCATTTTGACCAGATGGCCGGCGCCACCATTTCGGCGCGCGCCGTCACCCACGCCAGCGGCCGCGCCCTGGCTTGGGTAAACACCAATCGCGACAAACTGTTTGCCCTGCCCGCAAACAGCCTTTATCAGGAGTAAGCCATGAGCGTCCTGCATGACATTGCCAAAAACGGCTTCTGGAAACAAAACCCGCTGCTGGTGCAATTGCTCGGCCTGTGCCCGCTCCTGGCCATCAGCACATCGCTGGTGAATGCCGTCAGCCTTGGTCTGGCGACCATCCTCGTCATGCTGCTGGCCAATTTCGCCGTGGCCAGCCTGCGCGCCCTGATTCCCTATGAAATCCGCATCCCGGTGTTCGTGCTCATCATCGCCGCGCTGGTGACGGTGGTCGATCTGTCCTTCAATGCTTTTCTGCACGACCTGTATCTCGTGCTCGGCATTTTCATTCCGCTGATCGTCACCAACTGCATCGTGCTGGCGCGTGTCGAAGCCTTCGCCGCCAAGAACGGGCTGGCCGCCGCCACGCTGGATGGCGTGATGATGGGCGTCGGCTTCCTGTGGGTCATCGCGCTGATCGGCGGCCTGCGCGAACTGATCGGTCAGGGCACGC
Organism: Rugosibacter sp.; assembly: GCA_049297315.1. Classification (GTDB taxonomy): domain Bacteria; phylum Pseudomonadota; class Gammaproteobacteria; order Burkholderiales; family Rhodocyclaceae; genus Rugosibacter. The sequence goes on along the minus strand of JBAQUE010000038.1, from coordinate 12 downwards.
TGTTCTCCGGCA
>JBAQUE010000037.1:0-1555 GCA_049297315.1 Rugosibacter sp. | reverse complement strand
GTGATCTCGATATGCGAAACGACGCCGAGAATGCGCTCGCGCAATTCCTTCTGGAAGCCGTTCATCACCGAAAGCACGATGATCAGCGCGGCCACGCCCAGCGCCAGGCCGAGCATGGAAATCAGCGCGATGAAGGAAATGAAACGGTTGCCGCCGCCTTCGCGGGGCTGGGCGCGCGTGTAGCGCAAACCGATGAGGGATTCGTAGTTCATGGGTGCTGGGCAGATTGGCCGCGCATGTTAACATGCCGCCATGCTCACGCTTATCGTGCCCGGCCTGACCTGGCCGCATCAGGCGCTGGTCGACCTCACCAGCGGCCTCGTTGATTCCCAACATCATGCCCTGCCCGCCTTCACCACTCTGCTGGGCCGTGGGCGGCTGACGCGCTGGCCCGCACGCAGCACGCAAGACTGGCTGGCGCATCAGCTCGGCTTGCCCTGCCCTTTGCCAGCGGCCGCCCTGCGCGGACTTGCGCTGGGTTCCGCTATGGCCGATCACCACTGGCTATGTCTCGACCCGGTGCATCTGCGTTTCGAAAGTACGCGGCTGATTGTCGATGACCCGCAAAACCTCGTCTTGAACAGCGCCGAAGCCGCGCAACTCGCCGTCTCGCTAGCGCCGACTTTTGCGCCATTTGGCGAATTGCAGATGCTGACGCCGCAAGCATGGCAGTTGCGTCTCGCGCCTGGCAGTCTGCCGCCACCGACATCGCCACTGCCCGACATCATTGCCCGCGCCGCCCTGCCCTTGCCTTCCGGCGCAGCCTGGACAGCCTGGCGCCAGGCCATCAACGAAGCGCAGATGGTGTTGCACACGCATCCGGTGAATCAGGCGCGTGAAGCCGCCGGGCAGCCCACGGTGAATTCACTCTGGCCGTGGGGCGCCGGCGCCTTGCCGACAGATACGCATCGCCCTGCCACACCAGCCCCCTCACCCCAACCCTCTCCCCCGAATTCGGGGGAGAGGGAGTTTCATGCATCTGTCCTTGACCAGCCTGCTCCCCCAAATACTTCGCTGTGGAGCAGTGATTTAATTACCCAGGGCGCAGCACAACTGCTGAACATGAAAACGGCTGCACTGCCCGAAAGCGGGTTCAAACCTGCGCGCTTTGAGCAACCAAACACCAAGGCAAACACGGCCGCCATCGCCATCATCGACATCCTCGAACACCCCGCCCGCACCGGCGACGCGCATCCCTGGCGCGAGCAACTGCTGCGCCTGGAAAGCGATTGGCTCGCGCCGATCCATGCTGCCTTACGGCGCGGTCAGCTTGACCATTTGCGCCTGATCGTCCCTGGTGAATCGGTTTCATTTGAACTCAACTTTCACCGCCGCGACGCCTGGAAATTCTGGCGCAAACCGGCGGCGCTCACTGTATTGGCATCAACATGACGCACATCGCACAACGTGACAGCCCCCCCCGCATCGTCTGGGCCTTGCAGGAAGCCGGCGTGCATCCGCTGCTGGCGCGCCTGTATGCCGCACGCGGCGTGCGCACGGCGGACGAACTCGATACGCGCAGCGCGGCGCTGCTGCCGCCCGGCCAGCTCAAGGG